>JAGRKR010000692.1 GCA_020442225.1 Hyphomicrobiaceae bacterium
CCCATCTCCGGATTGAGCATCTTGAAGCGGCGGAAGACGTCCAATCCGCAGGTCGAGATGAAATCGGCCTTGGTCGGCGTGATGTGGAAATCCGCTTCACGCAGCCAGGACTCGGTCAGGACCGAGAGCCCCGGCGGACAATCGATGAGCACCACGTCGAACACGGGGCGAATCTCGTCGAGCAGCGCGGAGATGGTGCGGCGCAGCTTGGTGTGGTGGCTGCCCTTCGACACCTCGCGCTCGAACAGCGTGAGTTGCATGTCGCTGGCGATGAGGTAGACCGAGCGGGCGTCGTCGACGTCCGAGACACCGCCGACCACGAAGTCCTGCCAGCGCAGGCTCTTGTCTTCGAGAACCGTCGCGACGAGATAATCGACGATGGTCAGCCCCTGCTGCTGCAGGTCGGTGAGCGTCTTCGCTGTCATGAGCATGTGGCTGACGCTGGCCTGGGCGTCGGAGTCGATCACGAGCACGTTCTTCCCGTGTTCGAGCGACAGCGTCTCCGCCAAGGCCAGCACGATCGTCGATTTCCCGACACCGCCCTTGGTGTTCATGATGGCGACGGTCTGGCCCATGTAACGCCCGCCCCTTTTCGCTCTCTCGCGCCCGAATTCACCCGCCTGCATGCGACGCGCCAGCACAGCGCCCGCCCATGCCGGCAACAGCGGGCGAGGCGAGCCGGCGGCGCTCACAACAGATACACCTCGAAGCGTCGCCGCGGCGTGCCCGCGCCAACGCATGTGGATATCTTGCCGCCATCTCGTGGCAAGTCTGCGACCACCACGCGGACGTGCCGTCGCAGCCCCGGCGAACGTGCTGATCCGACCGTGCGCCCGATCAGGTGCCGGTGAATTTCGGCTTGCGCTTCTCCATGAAGGCGCGCCGGCCCTCGACGTAGTCGTTGCTGGCGAAACAGGCGGCCACCATCTTGTCCAGCTTGCCGAAATCCCGCTCGGCGTTGGGCTTGCCGATCTCGCGGGCGATGGCCTTTACCGCGGCGATCGTCAGCGGCGCGTTGCCGGCGATCATTTCGGTCGTCTCGCCGACGACCTTGTCGAGGTCGGCCACCGGCACGACGCGATTGAGGAAGCCCATGTCATAGGCCTCCTGTGCCGAGAACATGCGCGCGGTGTAGAAAATCTCCATCGCGCGCGAGACCCCGACCAGCTCCGCCAGACGGTAGATGCCGGGATAGCCATAACCGAGACCGAGCTTGGCGGCGGGAATTGCGAACTTGGCGCCATCCTCCGCGAAGCGCAGGTCGCAGCAGACCGCCAGCGCCATGCCGCCGCCGACGCAGTAGCCGTTGATCTTGGCGATCGTCGGCTTCGGGAAATTGAAGATCTTGGAGTAGGCGGAGGCCGAGATCTTGCCGTAGCGCTCGACGGCCTCCTTGCTGGCGCGCTCGCTCTCGAACTTCGAGATGTCCGCACCGGCGACGAAGGCCTTGCCGCCAGCGCCGCTGACGACCAGCGCGCGGATCGAGGTATCGGCCGCGAATTCCGTCAGAATCTCGTCGAAGCGCTGCCACATGTCGAGCGAGACGGCGTTGCGCTTGGCTGGGTTGTTGAAGATGACATGCCCGACCGCGCCGTCGCGCTTGGCAATGACCTTGTCTTCGCTCATGTGCCGATTCTCCCTGATCCCGAATCTAAACGATGCCTTTGTCCTTGAGCGCGGCGATCTCGCCGGCCGACAGACCGATCTCGCCGAGTACCTCGTCGGTGTGCTGTCCGAGTTTCGGCGGCGGCCGGCGGATGGCGCTCTTCGAGCGGCTCATCTCGATGGGCTGGCCGACGATCTGGCTCGCCCCGCGCTCCTGCGAGACGAAATCGCGGGCCATGCCCAGGTGCTGCACCTGCGGCGACGCGAAAACCTTGTCGATGGTGTTGATCTCACCGCAGGGAATACCCGTCTTGTTCAGCAACTCGATCCACTCCGCGCCAGTACGCTTGCGCGTGTGCTGGTTGAGCAGCGCGTTGAGGCGATCACGATGCTTGGAACGGCTGGCCGGCTCGGCGAAATCAGGATCGTCGAGGGCTGGATCGGCCAGAAGATCCTTGAACTTCAGCCACATGGCCTGACCGGCCGAGGCGATGTTGATGTAGCCGTCGCTGGTCTCGTAGACGCCGGTCGGAATCGACGTGGGGTGATTGTTGCCGGCCTGTCCCGGCACCTCCTGGTTCATGAGCCAGCGGGCGGCCTGGAAGTCGAGCATGAACACCTGCGCCTGCAGGAGCGAGGTCTTGATCCACTGCCCCTTGCCGGAGCGTTCGCGCTCGAGCAGCGCCAGCAGCACGCCCTGGGAGGCGAAGATGCCGGAGGTCAGGTCGGCGATGGGGATGCCGACGCGCATCGGCCCGCGGCCCGGCTCGCCGGTGATGGACATGAGCCCGCCCATGCCCTGGGCGATCTGGTCGAAGCCCGGCCGGTCGCGGTATGGGCCGTCCTGCCCGAAACCAGAGATCGAGGCATAGACGATGCGGGGATTGATCGCCGCGATCGTGTCGTAGTCGATGCCGAGCCGCTTCTTCACGTCCGGCCGGTAGTTCTCGACGATGACGTCGGCCTTGGCGGCGAGCTTCTTGAACAGCTCGACGCCCTCCGGCGCCTTGAGATTGAGCGTGATCGCCCGCTTGTTGCGATGCAGGTTCTGGAAGTC
>JAGRKR010000693.1 GCA_020442225.1 Hyphomicrobiaceae bacterium
CGAGATCGCCGCCGACATGCGCGAGCGCCTCGCCCGGCTCGTGCCGAGCCGGTCCTGGCGCGAGATCAGCGCCGACGCAAGGGAGCGCCTGAGCCGCATCGCGCCACTGCGCACGGCCGACGACATGCACAAGGAGCTGAAGGAGCGGTTGCGCGCCCTGACCGATCGCATGTTCGGCGCGCCTGCCGAGCCGAACAAGCGGGGCCGCGTCAGCGGCCTTGGCAGAGGCCGACTGTCCCACGTCGACGCCGGCCTCGCCCTCGCCAGTCTGGCAGCCCCGCAGGCGGCGGCTGTCCCCGCCGGCCACCCCTCGCGCCCGTCGGTCCGGCACCTGATGGAGCACCTTGCACGCCGCTCGCTCGACCGAGCTTGGCTCATCGGCGTACGGCTGCGTGCGGCTCTCGCCGGATGGGCGCGCCGGCAGCCCGAGTTGAGGCGCATGCCAGACAAGCCCGAGCTCGAGCCGGCGCACAAACCTCGCGACGGCCGCATCGCGGCCCTCGGCCCGGCGACCCGCGCCGGCGCGCAGTAGGACATCGGCGATGTCCGTGAAGGAAAAGTGGATCGAGCCGCCCGAGACGCCGGTCAGCTTTGCCGAAAAGTGGTCCGTCGACGTCCAACTCAAGCTGCTCGTCTATTTCTCCATCTGCTTCATCGCCGCGTCGGCAATCCCGAACACCATCTGGGACCCGTCGATCCGCGAGATCACCTACGTCATCGGGGCGCTCGGGATCTGGCGCTACGCGTGGTGGTTCAACCATGCGATCCGCGCCGTCATCTATGGTCGCTGGGCCTACCCCGCCATGGCCAGGAAGGCGGCCGACCTATGGGATTCCGGTTGGCGGCCACGCCATGTCCACATCCAGATGACCACCTTTCGCGAGGAGCGGGATACGGCGGAAGCCGTGATCCGCAGCCTCTGCCGGGAGCTGCGCGATATCGGCGTGCCCGGCACCATCTGGCTGGGTTCCAGCGAGCCGGAGGATGAGCGCGTCATCGCCGAGTACCTGCAGGTCGCCGGCGCCGATCTGGATGTGACGTTGCGCATCATCCGCCAGAACCAGCCGGGAAAGCGGGTCGCCATCGCCCTGATCCTGCGCGCCATGTCCCGCGCGGGCCTCAAGGACGACGATCTCGTCATCTTCATGGACGGCGACTTCGTGCTCGCCCCCGGCAACATGCGTCGCTGCCTGCCGTTGTTCGCGATCGACCCCGAGCTGCACGCCCTGACAACCGACGAGGAGGTCGTCTGCAAGGGCCCGTGGTGGATGCAGTCGTGGCTGGCCATGCGCTTCGCCCAGCGTCGCCTCGCCATGCAGTCGCACGCCTTGTCGGGCCGCGTGCTGACGCTGACCGGGCGCATGTCCGTGTTCCGCGCCACGCACATCACCTCTCACGAATTCATCCGCCTCCAGGAGGCCGACTACCTCAATCACTGGCTCTGGGGCACGTTCCGCTTCCTATCGGGAGACGACAAGAGCACCTGGTACTGCCTGCTGCGGCACGGCGTGAAGATGCTCTACGTGCCGGACGCGACGGGCTACACCATCGAGATCGTGCACGGCTCCGGCTACACCCGCATGGTCGAGAACCTCCGGCGCTGGTCCGGCAACATGCTGCGAAACGGCGCCCGCGCCATCGCCCTCGGGCCACGGCGCATGCCCGTGTTCATCTGGTGGTGCGTGGTCGACCAGCGCATCGCCATGTGGACGATGCTGGTGAGCCCCGTGCTAGCCGTCGCGGCCACGGGCCGGGTCGGCTCGTCGTTCCTGATGAGCTACATCCTCTACGTCGCCGTCACGCGCATGCTGCTGTCGATGGTGCTGTTCACCTATGCGCGACGCGTCGATCTCAATTTTGCCTGGACGCTCTACGCCAACCAGCTGCTCAACGCGGCGGTGAAGGTCTACATGATCTGGCGGCTGTCCAAACAGAAGTGGGCCAACCGCGGCAACCAGACCCAGGGCCTCGGCGGCCGCAAGTTCGCCGACCGCGCCCGAGACGCCATGGCGTCCTACCTGACGTTCGTGTCGGTGTCCGCATTGTTTCTTTCCGTTATCGTTTACACACAATTGCTGGAAACGCCGGATTGGCACGTTTTCTGGAAGACTTTCAATTTCTGAGTTCTCGAAGAATTTTATCGATCATTTTCATCTGATACCTACCTCCGTTTGCGATCCTCCCGAACGTAGCACGTGTGAAATCACGTGACGCCCTGGTCAGGCAATGAGCCAGGCGCGCGGCAACGACCGCCAGAGTCATCAGGGGCCAAACGGGGAGTTTCGAGTAGCCATGAACATGTTGCGTCCGCTCGCCGCAGCGAGCACGTCCGGTGCCGTGAGCACCACGCCCGAAGTCGAGAAGCCGGCCATCAGCGTCATCGGCCTCGGCTACGTCGGCGCGGTGTCGATTGCCTGCCTGTCCCACCTCGGCTTCCGCATGGTCGGCGTCGATATCTCCCCGGCAAAAGTCGAGTCGATCAAGGCCGGACACGCGCCGATCGTCGAGGCGCGCCTCGAGGAACTGTTGCAGGACGGCGTGCAGAACGGCCGCGTCGACGCCACGGACAATCTGATTGCCGCTGTGCTCGACACCGACGTGACCTTCATGTCGGTCGGCACGCCGACGGCCCCCGACGGCAGCTGCGACCTGACCTATGTGCGCCAGGCGAGCCGCGCCATCGGTCAGGCCCTGGCCATGAAGGACGGCTTCCACGTCGTCGTCCTGCGCTGCAGCGTGCCGCCCGGAACCACGCTCGACGTCGTCGCCCCGGAAATCGAGACCGCCTCCGGCAAACGCCTCGGCGTGGACTTCGGCGTGTGCTTCAACCCCGAGTTCCTGCGCGAGGGCGTCGCCGTCGC
>JAGRKR010000694.1 GCA_020442225.1 Hyphomicrobiaceae bacterium
CATCTGGCCATAGCAGATGCCGAGCACGGGCACGCCGGAGCGGAAGACGATATCAGGCGCGCGCGGCGAGCCGATCTCGCTGGTCGATGCGGGGCCGCCGGACAGGATGACGGCGCGCGGCTGCATGCGCTCGAACGCCGCCTCCGCCGACTGGAAGGGCGCGATCTCGCAGTACACCCCCGCCTCGCGCACACGCCGGGCGATGAGCTGCGTCACCTGCGAGCCGAAATCGACGATGAGCACGGTCCCGATCATACCCGACCGGTTAACCGACACGGCGCGCCTTGGCAAAGGCAAACTCGACGCAGCGACCGGTTGTCCGCTGCCGAATGGCTGGGAGAGCCCGCTCCGTGCCGGCGCCGAGCGGCGCGCCCGCAACCTTGCCGCATGCCCCGCCTTGCATCCCCCGGCCGCACGGTCCAAGCTGATGGGCAGCAAGACCTTTCGCGCGGTCGCCGCGCCAGGCCAGGAGCGCCGCCATGGTGGATCTCATCACCCAACTGAGGCTGTTGCCGGTCTTCTCGGAGTTGCCGGAGGGGCTTCTCCAGCGTGCCGTGGCGGACACCGAGATCGCCATGGGGCTGCCGGGGGACGCCGTCCGCATGCGTCCTGTCGATTACTTCGTGCTGCTCGAGGGCGCCGTCGAGGTGGTGCGTCCGGCCGACGGCCGCCGCCTCGCGGCACTCAGCGTGCCGGCCGGCAGCGAGCAGCCCGCTTGGCTCTATGCGCTGGCCCCGGGCGCGCACCTGTCCATCCTGCAGCCCTCGCGCTATCTCGTGCTCGACGGCGAAGTGATCGACGCGGCCTTGAGCGAGCGCAGTCAATCGGCCGAGCGTACGCGCGTGGACCCCGTCATCCGCGAGCGGCTGCGCTGGCTGCGCCTGGCCAAGCCGTTCGACCGCCTGTCCATGACGGAGCTGCTGGCCTGCGCCGAGGCCATGACGACGGTCGAGGCCGCGACGGGCACCGACGTGGTCGAGCAGGGCGAGGTCGGCGATTTCTTCTACGTCATCGAGGAAGGCACGGCCGAGGTCTGGCGCGGCAACCGGCTGACCGGCGAGGAGCCCATGCGCGTCGCCCGGCTCGCCCCTGGCGCGTCCTTCGGCGAGGAGGCCTTGCTCGACGAGACCTACCGCAACGCCACCGTGCGCATGACCTCGCCGGGCCGGCTGCTGCGGCTGTCCAAGGTGCATTTCGACGAGTTGATCCGCAAGCGGCTGCTGGCCGAGATCGACGCCGGCGAGGCGTTGCGTCTGGCCCGGCTCGGCAGCGGCACCATCGTCGACTGCCGCAGCGCTGGCGAATTCGCCGTCTGCCGCATTCCCGGCGCCCGGCACGTGCCGATCGAGAAGGTGCGCGAGCTGGCCCGCACGCTACCGGCCGAGACGCAGTATTTCGTTTACTGCCGCTCGGGGCGGCTCAGCCGCGCCGCCGCCTTCCTGTTGAGCGAGCTCGGCCATCAGGCGAGCGTCATCCGCGGCGGCCTCGCCGCCTGGCCGCACGAGACCGAGAGCGACGACCCGCCGGTGGGTTTCTAGGGTGCGGTCGCTCGAGATGGCGGCGCGGAGCGGCGTCTTCGAGAGCGTGGCCCGCACCCTGGACGCGGGATTCAGCGGGCGATCGTTCGAGATGGCGGCGGCCCGCGCCACAACATTTGTCTCGCCGACCCTGATGCGGTATGGTCCCGCCTCGCAGGCAAGCACCCATAGCTCAGCTGGATA
>JAGRKR010000072.1:0-2783 GCA_020442225.1 Hyphomicrobiaceae bacterium
CTCGCAGTATTGAGTTCGAGTCCGAACACAGCTTGCGCCACCGGCGCGTCGAGAATTTCGGTCTTCGCGAGGCTGCCGAGCGAAACGATTTGAAGCTTGAGATCCTTCGCGACGGTTTCGAGCGTTTCGCCCTTTGCAAGGCGTTCTGACGCGGCCTTGGCGACGTCGATCGAACCGAAGGAAACCTGCTCGATCTGGCGGCGCTCCGGAATCGTCAGGCGCTCCTTGACCGTCTCGTAGGTCTTCTTCAGGTCGTCGTCGCTGATGACGATGTCCTTCGCCACCATCGCGGGCGTCAGGTGCAGGATGCGCAGCGCGCGATACTCGGGCGCGCGGAAGCCAGCCTTGTTCGCTTCGAAATAGGTCTTGAGGTCTGCTTCGCTCGGCGCGGGAATCGTGCCGGCCTGATTGGGTGCAAGCCGGATATATTCGATGGCGCGCGTCTCGCTCTGGAGCCGCCAGAAGGCGTCGGTCAGCACTTTCGGCGGAACGACTTCACCACCGATCGCGGAGAGCAACTGCTGGCGTACGGCGAGATTTTTCTCGGCCGCCAGATAGGTGGCTTCGGTAAAGTTATTGTTGCGCAGGAGCACCTGATACTTCACGGGGTCGAAATTGCCGTCCGCACCCTTGAAGCTCGGAAAGGACATGACGCGGTCCTTGACCGTCTGGTCGGTCACGGCGAGGCCGAGGCTGCGCGTCGCCGGATATTCCTGCCACTGCTTAAGGGTCGCGCAGGCGGAATTGAGCACGAAAACATCGATCATCTCGGCGAGACCGTTCATGTCGGCCAGCGGCAGGAACGACGCCGGCTTGATCACGCCGCGCTCCGGGTGCGGCCATCGCAGCAGCGCCTCCGCCGCGAAGCACCGGCCATCGCCCCCGATCTGCGGCTGGAACGCGATCTTCAGTTGGCCGTTCTCGATCGCACTCCTCAGGTCGTCCGTGAGGCGCAGCTTCTCGTCCGCGGCCGACTTCATTTCCGTCTCGAAGAACCGCAAGGCGGCGCGGCCCGCTGCCTTGACCTCGTACATGGCCAGGTCGGCGTGCATCATCACCTGCTCGATCGTGTCGCCCTGCCCGTTGAACAGGACCGCGCCGATGCTGGCGGTCGTCCGGAAGGGATATCCGTCGAGCTCGAACGGGCTCCCGATCCGCTTCAGGAGCTCCGTCGCGGAGCGGTCGATCTCCGCCTTCGCAACCGCCTCGTCGTCGGCGATGCAGGAGCGGACGACGAAAAACTCATCACCGCCGAGCCGGGCGACGGTGTCGACGTCCCCGCTCCATTCGCGCAACCGCTCGGCGACCGCCCGCAGCAACTGGTCGCCGACGTGGTGGCCCTTGGTGTCGTTGAGAAACTTGAACTGGTCGAGATCGATGAACAGGGCCGCGCCCCAGCGGCCGCTCGTCGCGCTCTCGGCAATCGCCCGACCGAGGCTCTCGATCAGCAGGCTGCGATTGGGCAGCCGGGTCAGCGGATCGAAATAGGCGAGATCATAGATCTTCGCCTCCGAGCGCTTTCGCTCCGAAACGTCGGTGATGATGCCGTGCCAGAGTGTCGACCCATCCGGCTCCCGCTCCGGTACCGCCTGCGCGGACAGCCACTTCTCCGGACTGCACGGCAGCAGGACACGGTACTCGCAGTGCCAGGTCGTCAGGGTCTTCTCGGAATGATCCATCGAATCGACGATCCGCTGGATGTCGTCCGGATGGATGAAGTTGGCGAGAATGTCGGAGTCCTCCGCGACCGCCTCGGGCGGCACGCCGAGCAGATTGACGATCCCCGGACTGGCGTAGGGCATCGTCGAGCGGCCGTCCGCGCCATGCCGATGCTGGTAGAGGCATCCGGAGATGACCGAGGCGATCTTGTCGTGGCGCCGCTGCAGCTCGACGCGCCGCATGGTCTCGGTGACCTCGCGCACCGTCCCGTCGTAGTAGAGCGGCGCGTTCGTGATCTCATCCCGCACCAGCCGCGTGCTCTCCTCGACCCAGATGCGCTCGCGCGTGCGATAGCGATAGACCTCCGAAACCAGGCCCGTCACCTCACCGGACGCGAGCAGCATCTCGTGGATTTCCGAACGCCGGTTCGGGTCGACATACCACTGGCCGGCGATATCGTTCACCTCGCGGAGCATCTGCGCTTCGCTGTCGAAACCGTTCAGGCGAACGAGGGCCGGATTGGCGCTGATCATCCTGCCGTCAAGCGTCGATCGGAACACCCCCTCCTTGATGTTGGCGTAGAGGTCGAAGGACGCGCGTTCATCCCTGCGCAACTGGCGAATGACGATCTGGCGGCTGATCGCCACCGCGCACAGCGCCGCACACAGAGTGACGAGGGCAAGGATGATCTCGATCAGTTCGACGGGATCGAGCGTCGTCCAATCCGCAGATGGCGAGGGGGCAAAGGCCATTCATACAACCAGGCGTCGACACTCACGGTCATCGATCGCTCTGGCGCGCACAACCGCTCTTGCGGCAGGCCACCCCCTACGCCCGACAACCCATCTTCAATATGGCCGAACCTGTAAAATCCGCGTTTATGGTGTAGCAGCGGATTCGACTAAAAACGGTTGCATTCTCGCCGAGGCGACTGACGTTCCTGACAAATCTGTCAATGCATGACCGCTTCGAGCATGGCGCGATAGTCGGTCGCCGACGCCTCGCGCGGATTGGTGGCGTGGCTGTGGTCGGCGAGCGCGCGCTCGATCACCCAGGACAATGCGTCTTCCTTCAGCCCCAGCGTCTTCAGCCCGGCCGGAATGCCGATCCGCGCGTTGAGCGCC
>JAGRKR010000072.1:2876-3139 GCA_020442225.1 Hyphomicrobiaceae bacterium
GCGTTGAGCGTGCCGTGATGCAGGGTCGGCTCCTTGAGGCCGCCGAGCGCATGGCTGAGCGCATGCACCGCGCCGAGGCCCTTCTGGAAGGACAGACCGCCCTCGACGGCGCCGATCATCATCTGCTCGCGCGCATCGATGTCGCTGCCGGTCTTGGTGGCCTTCTCGATGTTGCGCCATACCCGTGAGGCGCCATCGAGCGCGATCGCTTCCGCCGGCGGATTGAAGCGCGGCGACAGCAGCGTCTCGACGCAATGGCTGAA
>JAGRKR010000695.1 GCA_020442225.1 Hyphomicrobiaceae bacterium
CTGTTCCTGTTCGCCTGCATCTACGTATGGGGTGGCGGAACGCCGGCACCGCACTGATCCGACAAGAGACGATGGAGCCGGGGCGGCAACGCGGCACGGCTCCATCGCGATGCTCAGCTCCCGAGTTTGTCGAGGGCCCGGTGCCTCGCACCGGGCCGACGCATTTCCCGGGCGGCGGGTTGCGCACAGAGCAGGAGGTCGCGTCATGGCTCACGAGCCGGAGTCGCACGACGTCACGCGCGCAGCGGAGCCCTCCCTCTTGCGCGCCGCCCTCGCCTCGCGATGCCCCCGCTGCGGCAAGGGTCCGCTTTTCGACGGCTTCCTGAAACTGCGGAGCGGGTGTCCGGCATGCGGGCTGGACTACCGCTTTGCCGATGCCGGCGACGGGCCCGCAGTGTTCGTGATCCTGTTCGCCGGCGTGATCCTGGCGATTGCAATGGTCGCGGTCGAGCTACTCTACGAGCCGCCGTACTGGCTCCATGCGCTGCTCTGGGCGCCGCTGAGTGTCGTGCTCGTGCTGGGGCTGCTGCGACCGCTGAAGGCGGCGCTGATCGCCCTGCAATACCGGCACAAGGCCGAGCAGGCCCGGTTCGATCAGTCATGAGCCGGTTCCAAGGCGCCTGATGACAGCATTCACGAGGCATACAATGGGTAGCGAACCGCGCCGGTCAGGTCTCGTCTGGCTCACCATCCTGAGCCTCGCAGCCCTGATCGTGCTCGTCGGTCTCGGCACATGGCAACTCCAGCGCCGCGCCTGGAAGGAAGACCTGATCGCGCGGATCAAGGCGCGGGCCGTCGAGGCCCCCGTGACCCTTGCCGATCCGCGCGTGGCGGCGGTCGCGCGCAGGGGGCAGCCGGTCGGTCAGGGGCTCGCCGCCGAGGCGCTGGCGATCTGGCAGGCGGCGCAGACACCGGAGTTCCTGCGCGTGCGCGTGCAAGGCGCCTTCGCACCTCGCCGCGATCTCTTCTACTACGCCCCAGATCCGCGTCGTGGTCCGGGCTGGCAGGTCGTCTCGCCGTTCCGTCTGGCCGACGGGCGTGTGGTTCTCGTCAACCGCGGCTACGTGAGCGAGGCGGAGCGCCGTGGACCGCCCGCAGCGTGGGCGGCGCCGGGGGGGACGCTGGAGATCACCGGACGGCTTCGCTCCCCTGGACATCGCGCCATGTTCGAGCCGGTCAACAACGTCGCCGCCAATCAATGGTATTGGCGCGACCTGCCGGCGATGGCGCGAGAGGTGCTGGACGGACAGGCGGCTGCGACGACCGTCGTCCCGTTCTTCCTGGAACTGGAGGCGTCACCTCAGGCAAGCGCCCGCATCCCGCAGCCGTTGCCGGCGCGGGTCGATCTGCCCAACAACCACCTTCAGTACGCGCTCACATGGTTCGGGCTGGCGCTGACGCTGCTCGGCGTGTGGGGCGCCTATCTCTGGCAGGCCGTGCGCCGGCGCTGAGCCTGTGCGGCCCGCGCCCCCATCAGATCCGCTCACGCTCCAGACGCTGACGGCGCAGCTTCGCCTCGCGCCGCGTGATGTAGAGGCCGGACGCGAAGATCACCAGCGCGCCGAGCCACGTCCAGTGGTCGATTAACTCGCCGAACACGACGTAGCCCAGCAGCACCGCGAACGGCAGTCGCGAGAACTCGAGCGTCATGACGAGCGAGGCGTCGATGCGGGCAAGTCCGCGCACCAGCGCCATGTGTCCGAGGATCGCGACGACGCCGAGCGCCAGCAGGTAGGGCAGCGTCTCGAGCGGAGGCGTTCGCCAGACGAAGGCCGCCATCACGGCGGCGAGCGGCACCATCATGAGATTGGTCAGGAAGACGATGCGGTCGGGATCGTCGCGATAGGTCAGGCGCTTGACCAGAATGCCGATCATGCCCGAGCAGAGCGCCGAGAAGAGCGCGAGGAGCTGGCCATTGCCGATCTCCGAGGCGCCGGGCCTCAGGATGATCATGGCGCCGGCGAAGCCAACGGCCAACGCCGTCCAGCGGCGGACGCCCACGACCTCCTTGAGAAAGATGACCGCGCCGATCGTGCCGAACAGGGGGGCGAGGAAGCCGATGGCCGTGACCTCGCCGATGCGGACCAGCGCCAGTGCATAGATCCACGAGGTCATCGAGGCGAAGCTGATGATCACCCGCATGCCGTAGAGGTGGAGCTGATCGGAGCGGAAAAGCGACGCGCCGCGCCAGATCAGCATCGGTGCCATCAGCAGGACGCCGATCGTTGTGCGCAGCAGCATGACCACCAGTGGATGCACGCCGGCAAGCGCGATGTGGCGCACGAGGGCCGCCATGACGGCGAACGAGATCATCGCCAGGATCACCCAGAACGCGCCGACGACGAGATCGTCTGTGCGCCAGGCCGGCGTCGCAGCGCTGCGGGGTGCCGGCGGGGCGGCTAATCGCGCCGGAGCGGGCTCGCTCGCTCCCGGGCCGGGCTCGCCACGCATCGGGCGGCGGCCATCTGGACGTTCGTCCTCGGTCATGACGTGTGTCTCATGAAGGCACGGACTGACTAAGGCGTCGACATCGGCTGCCAATTTGCGGAGCACATCGGTTCTTTCGCTAGCACGAGACGGGAATGCGTCCGAAGGAAAAGCACCAATAGTCCCGTCAAGGCTTGCAATTCTGTGCGTGACGTTGAATGCTCTGCATATCGGCTCGCCCACGTCCGTCACGCGGGGGCAAGCGCTGTTGCATGACAGTTGAGGGAGGAGATCAGAAGAATGCGCCATCTGCGTTCGCTAGCCGCGGCAATGACCGTGGCCGGATTTGGCCTAGCCGCTTCGCCGGCCATGGCGGGCAAGTCCACCGACACGCTCATCTGGGCGACCGACCGAGAGAACCCCATCGCCGACAGCACGTTCCTCAATACGCGTGAGAACGTCATCCTCGGCTATATGCTGTTCGACCGGCCGCTGTACCTCGACGAGAAGAAGAAGCTGCACGGCCTGCTCGCGACGAAGTGGACGTGGGTCGACACAACGACCATCGAGATGGAGCTGCGCAAGGGCGTCAAGTTCCACAACGGCAAGGAGTTCGACGCCGAGGATCTCAAGTACTCCTACGAGTTCGTCCTCGACCGCAAGAACGGCGCGCTCAACTACCGCTACCTTTCCTTCATGAAGTCGGTGGAGGTGCTCGACAAGTACAAGGTGCGCATCAAGCTGACGAAGCCGTTTCCACCGGCGCTCATCTATCTCGCCTCATCGGGCTCGATCGTGCCGAAGGGGCACTACCAGACCGCCCCGACTAAGCCGGACGGCAAGAAGGACTTCGGCGCCGTCAAGCCGATCGGCACCGGCCCGTACATGCTCGCCGAGATGAAGCCGGGCGAGACCGTGCTGCTGAAGCGCTTCGACGGCTATTACGCCGGCAGCCCGAAGGGCAAGCCTGCTATCTCCAAGGTGCTCCTGCGCACCATCAAGGACCCGAACACGCGGCTCGCCGAGTTGATGACGGGCGCCATCGACTGGATCTGGGATGTGCCCAAGGATCAGGCCGAGCGCATCAAGGCTAACCCGCGTCTCGTGGTCGCCAAGGGCAAGACCGTGCGTTTCTCCTACTTGGCCATGGATGCGACGGGCCGCACCGGCGTGAAGCTCTTCATGGACAAGCGCGTGCGCATGGCCGTGGCTCATGCCATCAACCGCGAGGCGATGGTCAAGAGCCTGATCGGGGACCCGTCCGAGGTCATTCACTCGCCGTGCCATCCGGACCAGTTCGGCTGTACCAACGACGTCAAGAAGTATGCCTATGATCCCGCCAAGGCCAAGAAGCTGCTGGCCGAGGCCGGTCATCCCAACGGCTTCTCCGTCGATATTTACGCCTACCGCGAGCGCGAGTTCGCCGAGGCGATCATCGGCGACCTCTCCAAGATCGGCATCAAGGCGAAGCTCTACTTCCTGCAGTACTCCGCCCTGCTGAAGAAGGTGCGCGCCGGCGAGGTGCCGTTCACCAACATGACCTGGGGCTCGAGCTCGATCCTCGACGTGTCCGCCGCGACCGGTCATTTCTTCACCGGCACGCCGGACGATTTTGCCAAGGACCCGCAGGTCATCAAGATGATCGCCGAGGCCGATGGCATCGTCGACACGGCCAAGCGCGAGGCAGCCTGGAAGAAGGTGCTGGAGCGCATCGCCGACCAGGCCTACTGGGTGCCGCTGTTCACCTACATCAAGTACTTCGCACACTCGAAGGACCTGGACTTCGTCGTTCCGAACGACGAGATCCCCCGCTTCTTCCTGAGCAAGTGGAAGTAAGCGCCACTCGAGCCGCGACAGGACCCTCAGGCCCGGCGTCTTGCGACGCCGGGCGATGCGGTCGGTGGCGGTTTCGGGACGGACGGGATGGACTGCGCGCCGTGGCGTATTCCGCAACAGTGGGATCGCCGGCCCCTTGCCAGAAGCGAGGGGGTGCGCCAAGCTCGCGATCTGCGAGCGTGGCGGCTGCGGGCTTCCGAACCGGACCGGGCGCGGATTTCCGTGCTTCGATCGGAACGAAGAGGCTCATTGGCGTTGGCTGGCAGCCTTTGTCCACAGTGTGTATGGAGTGACAGACGATGTGGCGACGTTTCACCTGCGCCGCGCTCGGCGCCTTCATAATCTTCTCGCATCCTGACGTGGCGCAGGCCGGCAAGGCCGACGACACGCTCGTCTGGGCGACCGATCGCGAAAACACAGTAATCGATCCCTATTACTCGAACACGCGTGAGCTCGTCATTCTCGGGCGGCATGTCTGGGATGCGCTCGTCACGATCGACATCAAGAGCGGTGAGATCAAGCCGCTGCTCTCCACATCCTGGAAGTGGCTCGACGACAAGACCATCGAGTTCAAGCTGCGCGATGGCGTGAAGTTCCACGACGGCCGCGACTTCAGCGCCGACGACGTCGTCTACACCATCAATTTCGTGACCAATCGCGCCAACGGCGTCGTCACCTACAACAACGTCGGCTGGATGGCGGGCGCCGAGAAGGTCGACGCCAAGACCGTCCGCATCAAGCTCAAGAAGCCGTTCGCTGCCGCGCTCGCCTATCTCGCCAATGCCGTGCCGATCCTGCCGAAGGGCAACTACGACTCCGTGCCCACGGGCCCCGGCGGCAAGAAGGACTTCACCCAGGCCAAGCCCGTCGGCACCGGTCCCTACAAGGTCGTCGAGGTGAAGTCGGGCGAATTCGTGCTGATGGAGCGCTTCGAGGGCTACATCAAGGGCGGCCCCAAGGGCACGCCGGCCATCAAGTTCCTGCGCTATCGCACGATCAAGGAGAAGAACACCCAGGTTGCCGAGAGCATGACGGGTGCGATCGACTGGATCTGGGACGTGCCCAAGGAGCAGGCCGAGCGCATGAAGGCCAATCCGCGGCTCACCGTCGAGAACGCCAAGACGCTGCGTGTCTCCTATCTGCAGTTCGACGTGAAGGGCGTGTCGCCGCAGAAGTTCTTCATGGACAAGCGCATCCGCCAGGCGATTGCCCACGCCATCAATCGTGACGCCATCGCCAAGAGCCTTGTCGGGCCGGCGTCCGAGGCGATTCATGCGGCCTGCCATCCCGATCAGTTCGGCTGCACCGCCGATGTGCTGAAGGACATGGTCCGCTATCCCTACGACCCGGAGAAGGCCAAGAAGCTGCTGGCGGAGGCCGGGCACCCCAACGGCTTCGCGTTCGACATCTACGGCTATCGCGAGCGGGAGTTCACGGAAGCCGTCATCGGTGACCTCGCCAAGGTCGGCATCAAGGCCAAGCTCAACTGGCTGCAGTTCCGCGCACTCCGCGAGAAGGTTCGCAAGGGCGAGGTGTCCGTCAACATGATGACGTGGGGCTCCTACTCGATCCCAGACGCCTCGGCCATGGTCGGCCACTTCTTCGCCGGTGGTCCCGACGACCTGACCAAGGATCCCGATCTGACGCGGATGGTCGAGGAGGCGGGGAACACGCCCGACGCGGCGAAGCGCAAGGTACTCTACGCCAAGGTGCATGCGCGTATCGCGGCGGAGGCCTACTGGGTGCCGCTCTTCACCTACGCCAAGTACTACGTCTATTCGAAGGATCTCGCCTTCACGACCACGTCGGACGAGACCCCTCGCTTCTATCTCGCGAAATGGAAATAGCCGTTCGCGCACTCCAACCACGGCCCGCGGGCGATGATGCCCGCGGGATCACCTGAACCGAGCGAGAAGCCAGCGATGCTGTATTTCACTCTGAGACGTCTAAGCGTTGCCGTTCTGGTCGCGCTCACCGTCTCGTGGTTGTCGTTCTCGATGATCTACCTCTCCGGTGACCCCGCGACGGCGCTCGCCGGCGAGACGGCCACCGCGGCGGATGTCGAGAACATCCGGCGCATCTACGGCTACGACCGCCCGATCGTGGTGCAGTACGTCGACTGGCTGATGAACGCGCTCCAGGGGAACCTCGGCCGCTCCCACTATCTGAAGTCGGACGTGTCCAAGATCATCATGGAGCGGCTGCCGACGACGATGCTGCTCGGCGCCTGCGCGCTCAGCTTTGCGCTCATCCTCTCCATCCCCCTGGGCGTCCTCGCCGCGATCAGGCCGAACAGCCTGTTCGACCGCTTCGCCCTGACGCTGGCGGTGATCGGGCAGGCCATGCCTAGCTTCTGGTTCGCCCTGACGCTGATCCTGTGGCTCGGCATCTACGGAATAGGCGGGGTACGCCTGCCGATCACGGGATCGGCCAGTTGGCTCAACTTCATCATGCCGTCCATCGCGCTCGGCTACTACGTGACGCCGGCGGTCATGCGATTGACACGCGCCGGCATGCTGGACGTGCTCTCGTCGGATTATATCCGCACGGCGCGCGCCAAGGGGCTGAGGCCGCGCACGGTGCTCTTCAAGCATGCCTTGCGCAACGCCATCATCCCTGTCGTGTCGCTTGCCGCGGTGCAGTTCGGGTTCATGCTCGGCGGCTCGATCGTGATCGAGACGATCTTCAACATCAACGGCCTCGGCTACCTCGCCTGGGAGTCGATCCAGCGTGCAGACCTGCCGGTGATGCAGGCGATCGTTCTGGTGCTGTCGATCATCTACGTCATCATCACTTTCCTGGCGGACATGCTGAACGCCTTCCTCGACCCGCGCATTCGCGTGCATTGAGAACCCTGGGTGGATTGAAAAATGGCTGACGTTGCCGAAATCAAGGGACACGCACCGACGGCGGACGTGATCCTCGAGCCGACACCGGGCGCCATCCTGCGCCGCCGCATCTTCCGGCATTGGGGATTGATATTCGGAGGCATCATCCTCCTGGTCATCGTGTTGATGGCGCTGCTGGCGGGCGTGATCTCACCGCACGATCCCTATGACCAGCAGCTTGCGCGCAAGCTCATCCCGCCGATCTGGCACGAAAGCGCCAAGGCGACCTGGACGCACCCGCTCGGCACCGACCACCTCGGGCGCGACTATCTCTCCCGCCTGTTCTATGGCGCCCAGGTCTCGCTGATGATCGGCTTCCTGGCCATGCTCATCTCGGGGATCATCGGGACGACGCTCGGCGTGCTCGCCGGCTATTTCGGCGGCCGCGTCGACATGATCGTCAACTTCATCGTCACGACGCGGCTCTCCATGCCGGTCGTGCTGGTGGCGCTGGCCGTCGTCAGCCTCATCGGCGGCTCGCTGACGGTGGTCATCTGGGTCCTGGGGTTGCTGATATGGGACCGCTTCGCTGTGGTCATGCGAAGCGCCACCATGCAGATACGAAACCGGGATTTCGTGGCAGCCGCCGAGGCGCTCGGATGCTCGCGCACGCGCATCATCATGACCGAGGTGATGCCCAACATCATGAACCACCTGATCGTGGTGGCCACGCTCGAGATGGCTCACGCGATCCTGCTGGAAGCGGCGCTGTCGTTCCTCGGTCTCGGCGTGCAGCCGCCGACGCCCTCGTGGGGCCTGATGGTCTCGGAGGCCAAGGGGCTGATGTTCTTCGATGCCTGGCTGATCGCCATCCCCGGCATCGCGCTCTTCCTGCTCGTGCTTTCCATCAATCTGCTGGGCGACGGCCTGCGTGACGTCACTTCGCCCGACGGCCGGAGCTGATCCATGAGCAACAACATCCTCGAGGTGGAAAGCCTCAATGTCGAGATCCCCGTGCCGGCGGGACTGCTGCGGCCGGTGCAGAACCTGAGCTTCTCGGTCGAGAAGGGCAAGACGCTCTGCATCGTCGGCGAGTCCGGGTGCGGCAAGTCGCTGACGGCGCTGGCCATCATGGACCTGCTGCCGCGCGCGGCGAGGCGGCGTGCAAATCGCCTCACCCTGGCCGGGCAGGACATGAGGAGCCTGAGCGAGCGGCAGATGTCGGACCTGCGCGGCAATCGCATGGCGATGATCTTCCAGGAG
>JAGRKR010000073.1 GCA_020442225.1 Hyphomicrobiaceae bacterium
GCGTCGATCCAGTCCTGATAGGTCGAGGGCACCAGCACGCCGAGCTCGGGGATTTCCTCCCCCTCCTTCGGCCAGACAAGACGCGCAGCGGTCTCCTTCACCCAGAGCGGGTCGTTCATCAGGTAGTTCTTGCGCTGCTTATAGAGGCGCTCGTACTTCGGATTGACGAGCGACAGCTTGGCGCCCCCCGACGGCGCCTGCGCCGCCGCATCCTCCGGCAGCAAGCCGGCGAGGGCCGCTGCACCACCCATGACCGCAGCCACCCGCAGGAGCTGGCGCCGATCGAGCTCTACCGGATCGAAATCGCTGGCCATGGGCGAAGTCCTCCCCTGAGGCATGACGGACAGAGCGCCGGCCTTATTCGGCGGCAGGCTTGCTCTGGCGTGGATCGTAGGCGCCGATCGAGGAGTCGTAGCGCTCCAACTTCTCGGCCGGCAGGTACTTCTGCTCGAGCTTGACCACCTCCGGGAAGCCGGTCAGGTCGAAGATGCGGAAGCCGCCCAGTGGATGGTTCTTGGTGGACTGCCAGAAGTCGATCCAGACCTTGTCGCCCTCGGTCTGGTACTTCGTGAGAAAATCGTACATGGCGATGGCGCCGACGCGGGCGATGTGGAAGCCGACGAGCGCCACGTTGAGCTCGCGCAGCTCCGCCTGGCTCATGGGCGGATCGATCGCCATGGTCGTGATCATCAGCAGGCATTCCGGGAAGCGCTCGCGGACCGCCCGGATCTCCTCGCGGGTCTGCAGCGCCTCGACATAGAGCATGTCGATGCCGGCCTCGAGATACGCCTCGCCGCGACGAAACACCTCGTCCATGCCGCCACCGACCGCGCCGCGCGCATCCGTTCGCGCGATGATGACGAAGTCGGGGTCCATCTCGTCGCGCATATCGAGGCAGGCCTTGTACTTGCCCACCGCCTCCTCGAGCGGGATCATCTCCTTGCCCTTGACGAAGCCGCAGCGCTTCGGCGCCACCTGATCCTCCATGAACAGGCCGGCCGCTCCCGCCCGGATCATCGACTTCACTGTGCGCCGGGCGTTGATGGCGTTGCCGAAACCCGTGTCGCAATCGACGATCACCGGCATATTGACCGCCTGACAGATGCGGTCCGTCGCCTCGGCAAGCTCCGTCAATGTGATGAAGCCCGCGTCGGGCAGACCGAGCGTGTTCGTCGAGACGTTGGAGCCGGAGACGCCAAACACCTTGAAACCCGTCGCCTCGGCGAGCTGGGCGTGCTGGGCGATGCCGCCCCACACCGTCGGGACCGGTTTCTCGCTGGCGAGGAGATCGCGCAACCGGCGACCTGGTGAAGCACGCTTGGCGGCAGCTACTGTCATGACCGGTCTCCTTGATGGCTCGCGGGTTGCGTCGTCGCGGACGCCGGCTAGCCGGTTCGCTCGGGATCGACGAGATGGCACATCGTGCGGCGGCCTTCCGGCTCCTGCACAACTCTGGGCTCGGTGGTGCTGCATGGCGCGAACGCCTTCGAGCAGCGGGGATGGAAACGGCAGCCCGCCGGCAGATCGATCGGGTTCGGCACCGCGCCTTCGAGCTGCACGCGCTCGCGCGCGGCACCGCCCATCAGTGGCACGGCGGCGACGAGCGCCTGGGTATAGGGATGGCGCGGCGAGACGAGAACCTCGTCGGCGGTGCCGATCTCGACGATCTTGCCGAGATACATGATGGCGACGCGCTGGCAGACGTGGCGCATCGTCGAGAGATCGTGGGAAATGTAGAGGATGCTCATCCCGAGATCGCGCGAGAACGAGCGGAAGAGATTGAGGATGCCCGCGCGGATCGAGACGTCGAGCATCGACACCGGCTCGTCGGCCACGAGCAGCTTGGGCTCGATGGCGATGGCGCGGGCGATGGCGATGCGCTGGAGCTGGCCGCCCGAGAGCTGATGCGGATAGCGGTCGAAATAGGTCTCGGGCGGCGCAAGACCCGCCCGCTCGAGCGCCCGCACGATCTTCTCGTGCTGGAGGTCGCGGTCTCCAGGGAAGTGCACGGCCACCGGCTCGCGCACGCTCTCGTAGACCGTGAAGCGCGGATTGAGCGCCTCGTAGGGGTTCTGGAAGACGATCTGAACATTGCGGCGGAACGATTTCAGCTCGGCGGACGACTGAAAGGACGCCACGTCGGTGCCGCCGAAGCTGATGGTGCCGGCTGTAGGCTTCAGAAGCCGCATGACGGTCATGCCGGTCGTCGACTTGCCGCAGCCCGACTCGCCGGCGAGGCCGAGGACCTCGCCCTGCTTGATGGCGAAACTGACGCCGTCGACGGCCTTGAGATGGCGATCCTCGCCGAGCCCCAGGAGACTGGCGAGAAAGCCACGCCGCACCGGATACCACAGACGCAGGTCGGCGACCTCGATCAGACCGTCTGTCGATTTCGTCTCGACGCTAGCACTCATCCGCAGCCTCCGCCCGCGTTGCCGTCATACGCAGCACCTGTGGGCCACCCTAGGGCTGGAAGCCGATCGCGCCCTTATACTTCTCGGTCTCCTCGGCAGGGAGGAACTGCTCCTCGTATTGGCGGATCTCCGGGAAGCCGACGAAATTGTGGAAGTTCTCGGTGGGATGCCCCTTGAGTCCTGGATCGACGGGAACCTCGCTGTCCTTCTTCTTGAACTCCGCATAATAGTCGTACATCGCCTTGGTGGCCGCGCGCATGGCGCCGCCGGGATTGATGACGATCTTGACGCCGATCTGCTGCAGGCGCTCGTAATGCAGGTTGGGCGAGACGCCGGTGCGATTGTAGAGCACGGGACCGGGCACTTCCTTGCACACGGCGGCGATCTCGTCCTCCGACACCAGCCCTTCCGGGAACGCCACGTCCGCGCCGGCCTCGCGATAGGCCTTGAGCCGCTTGATGGCTTCCTCGAGCGT
The DNA here is from genome assembly GCA_020442225.1 of Hyphomicrobiaceae bacterium. Next base: position 2,890 of record JAGRKR010000073.1, read on the forward strand.
GCCGCCGGCGACGCCGCGCGCGTCGCAGCGCGCGATCAGCACGAAGTTCTTGTCGAGATCGTCGCGCACCTTGGCGGCGGCGCGGATCTTGCCCGCCGCTTCCTCGATCGAGATCACCTGCTTGCCGGCGACGTGGCCACACCGCTTCGGCGCCACCTGATCCTCGAGATGGATACCCGCCGCGCCGGATCTGATGAACTGCTCCACCGTGCGCATGACGTTGATGGCGTTGCCGTAGCCCGTGTCGGCATCGCAGATGATGGGAATGTCGACGGCGCTTGCGATCTTGCCGGCCACGTCCGTGACCTCGCTCAGCGTGGTGAGGCCGACGTCCGGCCGCCCGATATGATTGACGGAGATGCCGTAGCCCGAAACGTAGGCGAGCTTGAAGCCGATCTGCTCGATGATGCGCCCGCCCATGGCGTTGAAGCATCCGGGGGCGACCAGGATGTCCTTCCCGGCCATCAGCTCCCTGAGGCGGCGCGATGCACTACCCAATCCTGCCATGTGCGTGCTCCCTCGCTTGGTCCCGGCTCGGCCGGCTACCGTTGTTGTATTGTCTGGACCTCTCCTGCCCCGAGGATTTCCTGTCCGGAGCCCACTGTCAACATGAGAGCGCTGCAAAACAGGCTATTGCCTGCACTGCCGCGCCGGAACATGATGGCTCAATTCCCCTTGAAGGACGAGGCTCAATTCGTCCATGCCAATAATCTCCGCATCACGGGAGGCTGCGCCGATGCCAGAAACGCCAGGGGCCGCTCAGGGCCGGACCTATTTCGACAAAGTGTGGGACGATCATGTGATCGCCGACATGGGCGACAACACCTTCCTGCTCTCGATGGACCGCTTGTTCCTGCATGATCTGTCGGGCAGCGCCGCACTCATCCGGCTGGAGCAGTCGGGACGTGGCCCGGCTCTCAAGAACCATGTCTTCGCCGTGATCGACCACGTGGTCGACACCCGGCCGGGCCACCGCTACGACAGCCCGCGCCCCGGCGGCACCGAGCTCATGGTCTCCATGCGCGAGCTGTGCAACAAGCATGGCCTCAATTTCTTCGATGTCGACGACCCCCGCCAGGGCATCGTGCATGTCGTTGCACCCGAGCAGGGCGTGGCGTTGCCGGGCCTGACGCTGGTCTGCGGCGACAGTCACACCTGCACGCTCGGCGGCGTCGGCGCGCTCGCCTTCGGCATCGGCTCGTCGGAATGCCTGCACGTGCTGGCCACGCAGGCGCTGCCCCAGATCAAGCCGAAGAACATGCGCGTCACCTATTCCGGCGCGCTCGGCAAGGGCGTGTTCCCCAAGGACATGGTCCTGGCGCTCATCGGCCGTATCGGAGCCAACGGCGGCATCGGCTACGCGGTCGAGTTCGCCGGCCCGGTCATCGCCGACATGTCGGTCGAGGGACGCCTGACGATCTGCAACATGGCCATCGAGTTCTCGGCCAAGTACGGCTTCGTGCCGCCCGACGAGCGCACCATCGAATACGTCAAGGGCCGCCCCTTCTCACCCAAGGGCGCGGATTGGGATGCGGCCGTCGCCTACTGGCGCGCCGCACGCACCGACGCCAACGCGCACTTCGACCGCGAGGAGGCCATTGACTGCAATACGCTGACGCCACAGGTGACCTGGGGCACGAGCCCGCAGCTCGTCGTGGGCGTCGCGGACAAGGTTCCCGATCCCAAGCAGGCTGCCGACGCGGGCGTATCGGTCCTCATGAAGCGCGCGCTCGAGTACATGAAGCTCAATGCCGGCGCCCAGATGACGGACGTCCCCATCGACGGCGCCTTCATCGGCTCCTGCACCAACGCGCGCATCTCGGATCTCCGCCTTGCCGCGCAGGTCCTCAAGGGCCGCAAGGTCGCAGACGGCGTGACGGCGATCTGCATTCCCGGCTCGACCGAGGTCAAGAAGCAGGCGGAAGCGGAAGGCCTCGACCGCATCATCTCCGAGGCCGGCTTCCAGTGGCGCGAATCCGGATGCGGCTACTGTGCCTACATCGGCGGCGACGAGTTCCTCGACAAGCGCGTGGTCACGTCCACCAATCGCAACTTCGAGAACCGGCAGGGCCCGAAGACACGCTCGCATCTGGCCAGTCCCGCCACCGTCGCGGCCTCCGCCATCCGTGGCCGCATCACCGACCCCCGCGAATTCCTGGCCTGAAGGAGAGCAACATGAAGCTGGAGCAATTGGAGCGCGTGACCGGCATCGCCGCCCCCTTCATGCGCATCAACATCGACACCGACCAAATCGCCCCGACCCGCGAGCACATCCGTGCCCGCAGCGAAGGCTATGGCCCGGGCCTGTTCGGCGAGATCCGCTATCGCGATCCGGAGACCCGGGAGGAGAACCCGGATTTCGTCCTCAACAAGGTTCCCTACCGCAAGGCGCAGATCCTCATCGCCGACCGCAATTTCGGCTGCGGCTCGTCGCGCGAGGGCGCCCCGATGCACCTGCGGGGTTTCGGTTTCCGCGCTGTCGTCGCGCCGAGTTTCGGCGGCATCTTCTTCAACAACTGCTTCCGCAACGGCATCGCGCCGGTCATGCTGCCAGAGGCCGACGTGCACACGCTCGCACGCCAGGTGGAGGAGAAGGGCGGCCACACCCAGATCACCGTCGACGTGGTGGCCTCGAAGCTGACCGGCCCCGACGGCAAGGTCTACGCCTTCACCCTGCCCGCCTTCGGCCGGCGCATGCTGCTCGAGGGCATCGACGAGATCGAGCAGACGCTCACGATGACACCCGAAATCGACGCCTACCGGCAGCGCGATCGCGCCAAGCGCGGCTGGGCCTGGCTCGGCTGACCCGGGCATCGACCTGACGGACGGCGGGCTGCCCCGTGTTGGCCCGGCGTCCGTCCCCCTCCTCGGCCATGCCAACTGCACCCCTTCAGGGTAAGTGCCCGCCATGAGCGAAACCGAGCCTGCCGCCAGCCGCAGCGCTGCGCGCCTCGTCGTCCTCGTCTGCACAGCGCAGGTGCTGGCGCAGATCGGCGCTTTCACATGGCCTGCCATCCTGCCGCGCATGATGGCGCTCTGGCAGCTCACCAACAGCGAGGCCGGCTGGGTCACTGCCGCGTTCTATCTCGCCTACATGCTGGCGGTGCCGATCCTCGTGACGCTCACCGATCGCATCGACGCCAAGGCTGTCTATCTGCTCGGCGTCGCGCTCATCCTGGTCGGGCACTTCGTGTTCGCCTTCCTGGCCGACGGTCTTTGGAGCGCAGTCGCCGCACGCGCCCTCACCGGCATGGGCTGGGCCGGCACCTACATGACCGGGCTCAAGCTGCTTGCAGACCGGATCGACAAGTCGCTGATGTCACGGGCAGTGGCGGGCCATGCCGCGAGTATCGGGCTTTCCGGGGCGGCCTCGTTCCTGTTTGCCGACACGCTGGCGAACCTCTACGGCTGGCAGTCGGCGTTTCTCGCCTCGGCGCTGTGCGCAGTGGCGGCCTGGCTGATCGTCGCCGTGTTCGCGCCCTGGAAGCCGAAGAGAGTTGCAGCAGCCGCCCCGCCCACGGCCGCGAAGCAACCCGCGCTGTTCGACTTCCGGCCCGTCTTCGCCAATCGCTCGGCCATGGCCTATGCCTGCGTCTATTGCATCCACACCCTCGAGATGAATGCCCTCAGAGGCTGGGGCGTGGCGTTCCTCGCCTATGTGGCGGCGAAAACCAACACGACCAGCACCTGGCTGACACCGGCCGTGGTCATCACCGCGCTCGGCCTGCTCGGCACGCTCGCCAGCGTGCTCGGCAACGAGGCCTCGATCCGGCTCGGCCGCCAGCGCCTCATCCGCCTGGCGATGATCGGCTCGATCGCCATCGCCGCGGTGATCGGCTTCGTCGGCCCGCTCAGCTACACGCTGGCGGCGAGCCTGCTTCTCGTCTACGGCGTGTTCATCTGGCTCGATTCCTCGTCGCTGACGGCCGGCGCGGCCGGCACAGCCGAGCCATCACGGCGCGGAGCGACGCTGGCGGTGCACTCGATGCTGGGCTACTCCGGCGGGTTCGTCGGCCCCATCGTCGTCGGCGTCACCCTCGATCTCGCCGGCAGCGCATCGGACCTGGCCTGGGGTCTGGCGTTCCTGCAGGTGGCCCTGTTGATGCTCGGCGCCTACGCCGTCTTCAAATGGCTCGATCCGCGCGGGTTGGACGGCGACCGCAAGGCGTGATGGTACAATCTGCCCCCTTTTCTTCCTGGCGGTGAGCGGCAAAGCTCGCGCACCATCAAACGACCAGTATGACAGACCAACGAGGTTCACCATGTCGGAAGCGCCTGTGCTGATGACGATCGACGCCCGCGGCGTCGCCACCGTCACCATCAACCGCCCAGAGGTCAACAACGCCTACAATGGCGAGTTGATCGAAGCCATGAATGCCGGCCTGACCGAGCTCGAATCCAGGGCCGATGTGCGCGCCGTGGTCATCAAGGGCAAGGGCAAGCATTTCCAGGCCGGCGCCGACCTCAAATGGATCAACAGCGTGCGCACCAGCTCGCCGGAGGACAACGTGCGCGCCTCGCGCGGCACCGGCTCCGCCGTGCACCGCCTCAACATGCTGCACGCCCCGACAGTGGCGCTGGTGCAAGGCGGCTGTTTCGGCGGCGGCACAGGCATCATCTCCGCCTGCGACGTCGTCATCGCCGCCGACAACGCGCTCTTCTCCATTGCCGAGGTTCGCTGGGGATTGGCGGCCCAGATCATCATTCCGCAGCTCAACGACGCCATCAGCGTGCGACAGGTCCGCCGCTACGCGCTGACGGGCGAGCGTTTCGACGCCAACGAGGCCAAGCGCATCGGCCTTGTCCACGACGTGGTGCCGCTCGCCGAGCTGGAGGCGGCGGGAGCCCGCATAGTCGACCACATCCTGCAGAACGGACCGGAAGGCGTCGCCCAGACCAAGGCGACCGCGCTGGAAAGCTCCTGGGGCGATCTCTCGGCTGCCGAGTTCAACCGCCTCGTGCGCCAGCATGCCGGCAAGCGCCAGTCGGCAGAGGCCGCCGAGGGGCTCGCCTCGTTCGCCGAGAAGCGCCCGGCCAAGTGGTACGTCAAGTCGTAGGCAGCTCGGTACGGACAGGGCGCGACGCGCGGCGCCATCAGGCTCGCGCGTCGGCCTTGATCATCTCCGCGGCCTTCTCGGCGATCATTACGGTCGGAGCGTTGGTGTTGCCGGAGACGAGCCGCGGCATCACGGACGCATCGACCACGCGCAGCCCGTCGAGCCCGCGCACCCTGAGCCGCCCATCGAGGACGGCCAGCGGATCGCCGTCGATGCCCATTTTGCAGGTGCCGACCGGGTGGAACACCGTCGTCGCCGTGCGGCGCGCGGCGCCCACCAGCTCCTCGTCCGTCTGCAATTCCGGCGCGGGATGCACTTCCTCGGCCACGTAGGGCTTCAGGGCCGCAGCGCGGCCGATCGTGCGGCCGAGACGCAGGCCAGCGGCGACAGTGCGCTGGTCGAGATCGGCCGTCAGATAGTTGGCGTGAATGGCCGGGTACTCGGCCGGATCGGGCGAGCGCAGCTCGATCGCGCCGCGGCTTTCGGGGCGGAGCTGGCAGACGGTCGCCATGAAACCCGAGAAGGTGTGCAGCGGATCGCCGGTCTTGTCGGCGCTGTAGGCCATCATGTGGAACTGCACGTCGGGCGTTTCCAGATGCTCGCTCGTTCTGGCGAAGACGCCGACGTGGGCGGCGCCGGTCGCCATGTAGCCCGAGCGGCGCAGGATGTATTCGAGCCCCATGCCGACCTTGCGTGCGTTGCTCTGCACGACATCGTTGAGCGTGATCGCCCGCGTGCAGCGATAGATGAGGCGGGTCTGGAGGTGATCCTGCAGGTTCTGCCCGACACCGGGTGCATCGTGCACGACCGCGATGCCGCGTGACGCCAGCAAGCCACCCGGTCCGACACCCGACAGTTGCAGGATGTGCGGAGAGCCGATGGCGCCGGCCGACAGGATGACCTCGCGGCGCGCCGTCGCCGTCTCTGACAGCCCCGCACGCCGGTAGGTGACGCCCGTCGCCCGTCGGCCCACGAAACGGATCTGCTCGACCAGCGCCTCCGTGACGACGGCCAGGTTTGTGCGCTTCATGGCGGGCCGCAGATAGCCCATCGCCGTCGACCAGCGCCGGCCGTTCCTGATCGTATACTGGTAGTAGCCGGCCCCCTCCTGGCTGACGCCGTTGAAATCGTCGTTGCGTGGGATGCCGACCTCCACGCAGGCCTTGAGATAGGCCTCGCAGATTTCATGGCGCATGCGCGTATCGGAAACGTTCAGCGGTCCGCCCACGCCGTGGAACTCGTTGCCGCCCCGCTCCTGGTTCTGGGCCTTGCGGAAATAGGGCAGCACGTCGTCGTAGCCCCACCCGGAAAGGCCGAGCTGTCGCCAGTGGTCGTAGTCCTGGGCCTGCCCGCGGATGTAGACCATGCCGTTGAGCGAGCTCGAGCCGCCGAGCACCTTGCCGCGCGGCCACAGGATGGCGCGACCGCCCATGTCGGGATCGGGCTCCGTGAAGAAGCGCCAGTCGACCTCGGGATTGTTGACGTTCTTGCCGTAGCCGATGGGAACGTGGATCCACAGCTTGGTGTCACGCTGCCCAGCCTCTATCAGGAGGACGCGGTTCCGGCCATCCTCGGTCAGGCGGTTTGCGAGCACGGAACCCGCCGATCCCGCACCGATGATGATGTAGTCGAACTCCCCGCCGTTGGACATCGCTCCCCCAGATTTGCTCTTGGACCCGGCAAACGGCCGCCATGGTAGTCGAAACCGCGATGGGAGCAATGGGAAGGCCAGCGCGGTCATGAAGCCGCCGTCCGCACGTCCGCCGCGACCCCTCGGGCAGGCCCTACACCCTTGCATCCCGCTCGCCGCACCGTAGGCTAGGGAGCGGCCTGCCGTCATGACGGCAGACGCGGTTGGCGCGCAAGGGATGCAGACAGCGATGGCGAGACTGAAGTTCGTCGACACGACGGTTCGTGATGCGCATCAGTGCCTCTGGGCGACGCGCATGACCACGGCGATGATGCTGCCGATCGCCG
>JAGRKR010000696.1 GCA_020442225.1 Hyphomicrobiaceae bacterium
TCGACCTCGTCGAGCAGATGATCCGCGTGGCGGCCGGTGAGCCGCTCCAGATCAAGCAGAAGGACGTGGCGCTCAAGGGCTGGGCCGTCGAGACCCGCATCTACGCCGAGGATCCATACCGCGAGTTCCTGCCGTCGATCGGGCGGCTCGTCAAATACCGCCCACCCGTCGAAGGCAGCCGCGGGGGCCTGACGATCCGCAACGATACCGGCGTGACCGAAGGCGGCGAGATCTCGATGTTCTACGATCCGATGATCGCCAAGCTCGTGACCCACGCGTCGGACCGCGCGACGGCGATCGCGCTGCAGGCCGAAGCCCTCGACGCCTATTTCATCGACGGCATCCAGCACAATATCCCGTTCCTCTCGGCGCTCATGCAGCATCCGCGCTGGCAGAGCGGCCAGCTTTCGACCGGCTTGCTCAAGGAGGAGTACCCTCAGGGCTTCCGGCCGCGCGCACCGGAAGGCCCCGAGCTCGAGGTCATCGCCTCCGTGGCGGCGGCCATCGATCATCTCGGCAACTCCCGGCGACGGGCGATCACAGACCAGCTTGCCGGCTCCGACGTGCGCTTCAGCTCCCTGCGCGTGGTCAAGCTCGGCACGATCACCCAGCGCCTGCAGGTTTCCGGCGCCCTCGGCCAGCCGACGAAGGTGACTCTCATCGACGAGACGGGTCGGGAGACCAAGACGCTCGAGCTCGTCTCGCGCTGGTGGCCGGGCGATCCGATCTGGTCCGGCCACACCGGCGACGGCGACGTCTCCGTGCAGGTCCGCCCCATCCCCAACGGCTACCGGCTCGCCTATCGCGGTGTCGAGGTGGCGGCCCACGTCTATACCGAGCGGGAGGCCGAACTCGTCGGCCTGATGCCCGAGAAGGTGGCGGCCGATACGTCGAAGCTGCTGCTCTGTCCCATGCCCGGTCTGCTGAAGTCGATCTCGGTCGCAGCCGGCCAGGAGGTGAAGACGGGCGATGCGCTGTGCGTCGTCGAGGCCATGAAGATGGAGAACATCCTCAGAGCCGAGCGCGATGGCGTGGTCAAGAAGATCAACGCCAAGGCCGGCGAAAGCCTCGCCGTCGACGCCGTCATCATCGAGTTCGCCTGATCAGCCCGCCGTCTCGGGCGCCGCGGCAGCCCTGGCACTGCCGTTCGGGTCGAGGATTTTCAGCAGCTCGCTGCGGATCTGCGTCTCGCGCGTCGCCGCCACGATCTTCTTGCCGATGAGATCGGTCACGTAGAACACGTCCACGACCTTCTCGCCGAAGGTGGTGACGTGAGCCGACCGGATATCGAGGTTGAGGTCGGACAGCGAGTTCGTGAGATCGTAGAGCAAGCCCGGTCGGTCGCGGCCGGAGACCTCGATCACGGTCAGCTCCTCCGATAGCGTATTGTCGATCAGCACCTCCGGCTCCACCGTGAAGGCCTCGAGCCGGCTCGCCTCCGGGTCACGCCGGCGGGCCATCAGGTCGGCGAGCCGCTCCTCGCCCTGCAGCAGCTTCTCGATCGAGCGCGCGATGCGATCACTGCGGCGTCGCTCGTCCTCGTCACGCTCGAAGGCGCGCTGCAACAGGAAGGTGTCGAGTGCGAGCCCGTCGCGGGTGGTCGAGATGTGCGCGCCGACGATGTTCGCACCGGCCGCCGCACAGGCGCCGGCAAACAGCGACAGGAGGCGCGGGTGGTTGGGCGCCACTACGGTCAATTCCGTCACGGCCGTGAATGAATCCGTCTGGAAGTGCGTGGCGACGATCCGCCCCGAGCGCTCGGTGGCAGCAACGAGCCGCGCGTGCTCGACCTGCTTGGCGGCGTCCGTCTTCAGCCAATAGTCGGGATAGTGGCGCGCGAGGTAGACCTCGATATCCGTCTTGGACCAATCCGAAAGCGCCTCGCCCAGCGCCTGCTCGGCGGCGGCGATGCGCTGGCGCTGCGGCACGCCCGTATGGCCGCCGCTGACCAGGCGCTCCGCTTCGTAGTACAACGTCCGCAGGAGCTGCCCCTTCCAGCCGTTCCAGGTGCCGGGACCAACGGCGCGGATATCCGCGACAGTCAGGATGAACAGCAGCTTCAGCCGCTCCGGACTCTGCACGATGTCGGCAAAATCACGGATCGTCTTGGGATCGTTGAGGTCGCGGCTCTGCGCAAACATGCTCATGGCCAGATGCTGCTCGACGAGCCAGGCGATGGTCTCCGTCTCGTTGGCGGGCAAGCCGAGGCGCGGGCAGAGTTGGCGCGCTATGCGGGCGCCGAGGATCGAATGGTCCTCGGCACGCCCCTTGCCGATGTCATGGAGGAAGGCGGCGACGTAGAGGGCGCGGCGATGGCGCAGCGTCTTGATCAACTCGGTCGAGAGCGGATGCAGCTCCGCCGCGTCGCCCTTCTCGATCTCGGAGAGCACACCGACCGTGCGGATCAGGTGCTCGTCGACGGTGTAGTGATGGTACATGTTGAACTGCATCATCGCCACGACGTGACCGAACTCCGGGATGAAGCGCCCGAGCAGACCCGTCTCGTTCATCGAGCGCAGCGTAATGTCCGGGCGCGCACTCGACGTCAGCAACTCCAGGAAGATGCGGTTCGCCTCGGGTTCCGCGCGCACCTCGTCCGTGATCGCCCGCAGCGAGCGGCGCAGTAGCCGGATGGCCTCCGGGTGGAGCAGGGCATTGTAGCGCTCGGCATGGGCGAAGAGACGCAGCAGGTTGAGCGGATCACGCTTGAAGACATCGGACGCCGCCACCGTGATACGGCCGTTGTCGATGCGGAAATCCGTCGTGCGGCGCAACTGCCGGCGCATGCGCCAGGTCTGCGGGCTCAGAAGCATGTTGAGCCCCGGCGCCGCCCGCAGCTGCTGCACCTCGAGGGCCGAGCACAGGATGCGCGTGAGGTCGCCGACGTCCTTGGC
>JAGRKR010000697.1 GCA_020442225.1 Hyphomicrobiaceae bacterium
GCGGCCGCCGACTGCCGTGTGCTCGCACTGGATCGCGATCCCGCGGCCGTGGCCGCCGGCGCTGCGCTGGTCGCCGAGATGGCGCCGCGCCTGACGCTCGTCGAGAGCCGCTTTTCCGAAATGGAGCGCGTCGCGGCCGGGCGCGGTCTGGGGCCCGTATCCGGCATCGTGCTCGATGTCGGCGTCTCCTCCATGCAGATCGACGAAGCGGAGCGGGGCTTCTCCTTTCAGCAGGACGGCCCGCTCGACATGCGCATGTCGGCCTCGGGACCGACGGCGGCCGATATCGTCAACACCTGGGACGAGGGGCCGCTCGCCGACCTGCTCTTCACGCTCGGCGACGAGCGCCGCTCGCGCGCCATCGCCCGCGCCATCGTCAGGGCGCGCCAACGGGGGCCGCTCACCCGCACGCTGGAGCTCGCCGCCGTCGTTTCGCGCGTGCTCGGGCCGCGTCAGCCGGGCGGCCTGCATCCGGCGACCCGGACGTTTCAGGCGCTGCGCATCGAGGTGAACGACGAGCTCGGCGAATTGACGCGGGCGCTCGAGTCCGCCGAACGCCTGTTGACGCCCGGCGGGCGGCTCGCCGTCGTCAGCTTCCATTCGCTCGAGGACGGGCTCGTCAAGCGCTACCTGCAGCGCCGCGCTGGACGCAGCCCGCGCGAGTCGCGCCACGCGCCGGGCCTCGCCGCGGATAGCGGGCCGCAGCCGAGTTTCCGATTGCTTAACCATCGACCTGCTAAGCCGTCAGAGGACGAGATCCGCCGGAACCCTCGCGCCCGCTCGGCGCGATTGAGAGCGGCGGAGCGAACCGAGGCGCCGCCGATCGCCGACTGAGCAGGCGGCTGGCGACATGCCGGTGCAGACCCGAGAAGCCGGCAGAGTCCACGCCGAAGGGTCAGGGGGCCGCCGATGCTGAGGATTTTGCTGCCCATCGTCGTCATTGCCACGCTGGCGAGCGCGCTGGCGCTCTACAGCGTCAAGTACGAGACGCGGCGGCTCGAGCAGACCGTGGCCGAGCGCAAGCGTCAGATCGAGCGCGCCCGCGTCGATATCGCCATCCTGAGAGCCGAGCGCTCCTACCTCTCGCGTCCCGAGCGGATCGCGCCGCTGGCGCGCGACATGCTGGGCCTCGTGCCGCCGCGCATCGGGCAAATGCAACGCCTCGACGATCTGGCGCGCGCGCAGGCGCAGCCTCCGGCCCTCTCGAGACCCAGGGCTGGCGCGCGATGACGCCCTCCTCGCAAGAGACTCCCGGTCCAGTCACGACCATCGAGGCGCGGCGCGAGCGTCCCGTCGAGCGGTCGCTCGTTGTCCTGTTCGTGCTGATGCTGGCCTTTCTCGGCGTCGCGGCGCAGCTCGTCAGGCTCGCCCTGCTCGGCATCCGTCCCGACGGCATTTCGGTGGTGCAGCCGCTGACCGGAAGCTGGTCGCGGCCCGATATCGTCGACAGGAACGGCCGGCTGATCGCCACGGACGTGCTCACGCCTTCGCTCTACGCCGATCCGGCCCGGGTTCTCGACGCCGACGAGGTCGTGGAGAAGCTGCGCCGGCTCGTGCCCGACCTGGATATCGACGAGGTGCGCGCCGGCCTCGCCGACCGTACGCGCCGGTTCCTGTGGATCAAGCGCGGCATGACCCCACGGCTCGCGCAGCAGGTGCACGATCTCGGCCTGCCCGGTCTCGGGTTCCGGCGAGAGCTGCGCCGGGCCTATCCGCAAGGCGCCCTGGCTGCGCATCTGCTGGGCGGCGTCGACGTCGACAATCGCGGACAGTCGGGGATCGAGCGCTATATCGACGAGGTCATCGGCGTCGAGCTCGCCCACGGCAGCCTCACGCGCAGCCAGGAGCCGCTGCGGCTTTCGATCGATCTCGGCGTGCAGTTTGCCGTTCGCGCCGAGCTCGGTGATGCGTTGCGCCGCTACAAGGCCGACGCGGCGGCGGCACTCGTGCTCGATATCGACAGCGGCGAGATCCTGGCCGCCAGTTCGCTGCCGGACTTCGACCCCAACCGGCCTGCGGACCGCGATCCCCGGCGCGACCTCGATCGACTGACGGCCGGTACCTACGAGCTCGGCTCCATCATGAAGCTGGTGACCGTGGCGCGCCATCTGGCTTCCGGTGGCTCGCTCGATCGCCGCTACGACACGGCCAAGGCGATCAAGGAAGGACGCTTCACCATCACCGATCCGCATCCGGCGGACCGGCCGCTCAGCGTGCGCGAGATCTTCGTGCGCTCGTCCAATGTGGGGGCCGCCCTGCTGGCGCTCGAGGCCGGCCCGCAGCAGCAACGGGATTTCCTCACCCGCTCGGGTGTGCTCGCCCGCGTGCAGCTCGAGACCGGCAAGGTCGCAGCGCCGCAGGTGCCCGCACGCTGGGAGCGGATCGAGACGATCACCATCGGCTACGGACACGGCATCGCCGTGGCGCCGATGCAGTTCGCCGCTGCCGCCGCCGCCCTGCTGAACGGGGGGCGGAGCGTGCAGCCGACCTGGCTCAAGCGCTCCGGCGACGCCAGGCCCGCGCAGGGACCGCCCGTGATCCCGCCGGCCGCGAGCGCGCGGCTCCTCGAGATCATGCGCCTCAACGTCACGTCCGCCAGCGGCACCGGCCGGCGCGCCGACGCCCCCGGCTACGAGGTCGGCGGTAAGACGGGGACGGCCGAGCTGGCCGTTGCCAAGGGCTACAGCAAGAGCCGGGTCATCTCGTCCTTCCTCGCTGTTTTTCCCGCCAGCCGGCCGCGTTATCTCGTGCTGACGATGATTTTCGAGCCGAAGCCGACGCTGGAAACGGCGAGCCGCATCACCGCCAGCGTCAACGCGGCTCCGGTTACGGGACGCCTGATCGGGCGCATCGCGCCGCTGCTTGGCGTGCTGCCGCGCACGGCCCTTCGCGGGGCCGGCCGGCGCGGCCATTGAATTGACGCCTTTCCCCCGCGCAAATATGAACTGACAGCGGGCGTTCGCGCCCCTGCACCCGCCCTTTCCACGTCGTGGCCATGCGCATGAACCTCGAGACGCTGCTCGGTCCTGAAACGCCGCTGGCAGCCGGTGCACACGCCCCGGAGATCACCGGGCTGACAGCGGATTCGCGCGCGGTCAGGCCCGGCTTCCTGTTCGTGGCCATCCCCGGCACGCGGCTGGACGGCGCCCGCTTCGCGTCCGACGCCGTGGCGCGCGGCGCAGTGGCGGTGCTGGCCGCGCCGGCCGCGGAGCTGAGCCTGCCCGCTCACGTCGTGCTCGTGCGCCACGAACAGCCCCGGCGGGCGCTGGCCCTGCTGGCCGCACGCTTTCACGCCCGCCAGCCCGAGACTGTCGTCGCCGTGACCGGCACCAGCGGCAAGACGTCGGTGGCGGAGTTCACACGGCAGATTTTCAAGGCGCTCGGACGACGGGCGGCCTCGCTCGGCACGATGGGCATCGTGCGGCCCGATGGCGCCCACTACGGCTCGCTGACCACGCCGGACCCGGTCGTCCTGCACGAAACCCTGGCGGGTCTCGCCGCCGACGGCGTCACGCATCTGGCCATGGAGGCTTCTTCGCACGGCCTCGATCAGCATCGCCTGGACGGTGTGCGGCTGGTCGCGGGGGCGTTCACGAACCTCGGCCGCGATCATCTCGACTACCATGCGACAGTGGCGGACTATCTGGCGGCCAAGCTGCGGCTGTTCGAGGCCCTGCTGGAGCCGGGCCGCACGGCCGTGATCAATGCCGACGATGCCCATGCGGGCGAGGTCGCCGCCCTCGCCAGGCGGCGCGGTCTCGCCGTGACGACCGTCGGTGTGGCGGGCGCGACGCTCCGGCTCGTAAGCGCCGAGCGGCACGGTTTTCGCCAGCGGCTCGTCGTCGAGCACGAGGGGCGGCGTCACGACATCCAGCTCGGTCTCATCGGCGACTATCAGGCGTCGAACGCGCTGGTTGCCGCGGCTCTGGCGATGGCGACCGGCGAGGCGGTGGAGCCGGTGCTCGCGGCGCTCGCGACGCTCGTGGGCGTGAAGGGCCGTCTCGAGGTCGTGGGCGAGCGGGCGGGCGGGCTCGCCATCGTCGATTACGCGCACAAGCCGGAGGCGCTGGCGGCGGCGCTGGCGGCGGTCCGGCCGTTCGCCACCGGGCGCCTCGTCTGCGTGTTCGGCTGTGGCGGCGATCGCGATCGCGGCAAACGGCCGATCATGGGC
>JAGRKR010000698.1 GCA_020442225.1 Hyphomicrobiaceae bacterium
CCATGTCGATTGCCGCGGCGAGCCGGGCCGGCCGGTCGACGCCTGCGTGCTCCAGGATGACCCGCTGCTCATGGACCAGCAGGGACTGGCCGCCGGGGCCGGCGAAGCGGTGCTCGTGAACGTTGCCCGGCTCCGGTACGTCCTTCGGAAGCGCAAGCGCGGTGTCCCAAAGCGAGCGGGACCGCAAAAGGCGGCCATGGGCCTCGTCCTCCACCTGCCAGTAGAGCCCGCCCAGGATGCGCGAGAAACGCGGATCGCCCGGCTCGCGGGCGATATAGAGCGCGTTGTCGGCGTCGATGCGCAGGTTGCCGGCGAGCTGGGTGAGGTAACTGTCCAGCTCGGTGCCGACGCGACGCTCGACATGGCGGCCGAAGAGCGCCACCAGCCCGAGACCGGAGACAGTCAGGCCCAGAAGCACGGCCGCCAACGCGAAGGCGAGCAGGCGAAAGCGGATCGACCGCACCTTCACTGGCCGTCACCGCCGATGATGTAGCCGAATCCACGGCGCGTCTCGATTACGCCGGCGCCGACCTTGCGTCGCACACGTCCGACGAGCACCTCCACAGCGTTGGACTCGCGCTCGAAATGCTCGGCCTGCAAATGCTCCGCCAATTCCTGCTGAGGGACCGTGCGCCCGGCATTGTGCATCAGGTAGGACAGCAGGCGGTACTCCTGCGGCGATAGCGCCAGCGCCGCGCCGTCGCGCATGACACGCATCTGGCGGGTGTCGAGGGTGAGGCCGGCAACGCTGATCGCCGGTGCGCCGTGGCCGTGGCTGCGGCGGATGATGGCACGCAGGCGCGCTAGCAGTTCCTCCACCTGGAACGGCTTTGGCAGGTAGTCGTCGGCACCGGTATCGATGCCTTCGACGCGTTCGCTCCAGGAGCCTCGGGCCGTGAGGATCAGCACGGGCACCTGGCGGCCGCCGGCGCGCCAGCGCTTGAGAACCGACAGGCCGTCCATGCGCGGCAGGCCTAGGTCGAGCACGATGGCGGCGTAATCCTCGGTGTCGCCCTGGTACCAGGCCGTCTCGCCGTCGCCGACCGTGTCGACGACGTAACCCGCTGCCTCGAGGGCGGCCTTCACGTCGCGCACGATGCGCTGGTCGTCTTCGACGAGCAGGATACGCATGTCAGTCGTCCGGCTTGGCGGAGAGGATCTCGCCGCTGCGGCCATCGACATAGACCTCGCGGATGCGGCCGTCCTTGCCGAGCAGGTAGAACTCGTACATTGCGCCGCCGTCCTCGTCCTCGAACTCGATTTCGACGACGGTGCCGCCGAGAGCCGCCACGACGATGTCGATGAGTTCGGAGACGGGCTTCAGATCGCCGGCCTCGCGGCCTTCATAGGCGCGCTCGATGCGATCCCGGTCGCGCCCGCGGCGGTTGTCGTCATCCTTTGCGGACGCGGCATGGGAAACGGCGAGCAGTGCGCAGCACAGCGCCACCGGTATGCCGATCCTGAATTCTCCGAAGCCCATCGTACTCCAGTAGCTGCTGCAAGATGACAAAACCCTGACAGCCGTCCTCAGCCGTTTGTCACCCGGTGCGTGACACAACCATGCCATCGCGGCAATGGCCGCCGATGTGCAACCCATGAAAGGACCCTACCATGAAAACAGTTCTCTTCGCCTCCGCGGCCCTGCTTGCAGCCACCGCCGCCATGCCCGCCTTCGCCAGCGACGACGACATGGACAACACGGCAAGCTGCAGGGAGGTGGCGAAGTCCGACTGGATGAGCCAGGACGCGGCCAGGGCCAAGGCAGCCGAGATGGGCCTGACCGTCAAGAAGCTCAAGGTC
>JAGRKR010000699.1 GCA_020442225.1 Hyphomicrobiaceae bacterium
GCGCTCGATCGCGCCCTGCGCATCGAGCTGCAGCTCGAACTCATCCGCCTGCAGCGCACCTTCGGCATCACCACGGTCATCGTCACCCACGATCAGGAAGAGGCGCAGGCGCTCGCCAACCGGATCATCGTCATGAATCGCGGCCACGTCGAGCAGGCTGGCACGCCGACCGAAATCTACGACCGGCCCGAGAGCCTCTTCGTGAACACGTTCGTCGGCCATGCGAGCTGCATCCGCGCCACCGTCGCCGAGGCCGGCGCGTCGCACACCGTCGTGCGCGTCTCCACCGGAGAGACGCTGACGCTGCAGCGTCGACTGAGCTTCACGGCCGGATCGGCGATCGTGCTCACCGCGCGGCCGGAAGACCTGACGCTCTCCGCTGCGCCGTCGCCGGTCAGTCTCAAGGCCGAGCTGGCGATGAGCATTCCGCACGGCCCGAACGTCATTCACAGCCTCGCGCTCGCCGACGGCACCGAGATCAGGGTCACCGAACCGCGCGACCGCGCAGGGGCCGGCGATCGCGACGGCACGCAACTCTTCGTCGGCCTCGACGTCACCAAGCTTCACGCCTTTCCGGCGGAAGAGAATCAAACCCCAACCAGTCAGGAGCATTGATATGGACGGATCTGCAGGACGCGGACGCAAGTTCGCACTCGGGCTTGCCGCGGGGCTGATGCTCCCGCTGCTGTCGGGCCTCGCACACGCCGAAGGGTCGATCGTGGTGGCGACCTTTCCGGGCGACTGGGAAGACGCCTATCGCACGCTGATCACGCCGGTACTGTCCGCCGAGGGCACGCAGATCACGATGGCCCCGGCGCTGACCACCCTGCAGATCGCCAACACGCTCGCCGCCAAGAAGGCCGGCACCGCGCCGCCCTACGACGCGCTCCTGCTGTCGCCGGGCGACACGGCCGTCGCCAAGGACAACGACCTGATCGAGAAGATCGATCCGTCCAAGCTCAAGAACTGGAGCAAGCTCGACCCGCAGTTCCAGACCGAATACGGGCCGGTCGTGACGATCCAGTTCTGCGGCATCGGCTACAACCCGGATGTCGTGCCGAAGCCGGCGAGCTACAAGGAGCTGTTCGAGAACCCGGCCTACAAGGGCCAGGTCGCCTTCAACAGCTTCGAATCCAACACCGAGATCATGGCGTTCAGCCAGATCGCCAGCGCCTTCGGCTCGGGGCCGATGGACATGGATGCCCTGTTCAAGCTGTTCAAGGAAAAGAAGGACTGGATCGGCGCGATCGTCGACACCACGCAGCACGAGATGTCCATGTTCCAGCAGGGCGAGATCTCGGTCTTCATGGCCTGCGCGAACAACATCTCCGCCCTGCAGGCGCTCGGCGTGCACGCAGAATTCGCCGCGCCCGCGGAAGGCGTCCCGGCGGTTCCCGTGGTCATCCACATGGTCAAGGGCACGAAGAATCCGGACGCGGTCTACCAGTACATGGATGCCGCGATCGACGCGCAGGTGCAGACCGCGCTCGAGGCCCCGCCGATCGAGAACTTCCCGACGAATTCCGATGTCGAGGTGACCCCGAACATCGCCAAGTTCGCCACCAAGGACAGCCTGAAGAACTTCGTCTATCTCGACTGGGTGACGGTCGCCAAGAACCGCGCCGCGTGGACCAAGGCCTACGACGCGGCCGTCAAGGGCGAATGATCAACGCACTCAAATCGGGCGGCCTGCCCTTCCTTCTGCCGATGTTGCTGCTCTCGTTCGGGCTCTTCGTCGTGCCGTTCGGCGTGCTGGCCGCCTACAGCCTTCTGGCCGGGGACACCCCCGGCCTTTTCGGCAACTACGCCACCTTCCTGGGCGAGCCGTTCAACGTCTCGGTCGTGATCAACACGATCGTGCTGGCGGTGAAGGTGACGATCGCCGCGACGCTGGTGGCGACGCCCATCGCGCTGCTCTACTGGCACAGCGGACCCTGGGTCCGCCGCGCGGTGATCTTCCTCACGCTGATGCCGCTGATGACCGCGAACGTCGTGCGCACCTTCGCGTGGATTGCGCTCCTCGGCCGCGAGGGCCCCATCGCCGCGGTCATCCATTTTCTCGGCTTCACGGAAAGGCCGACCACGCTCCTCTTCACCGAGATCGGCCTGATCCTGGCGCAGACGCAGATCGAGATGCCGCTCCTCGTGCTGCCGCTGATCGCCATGCTCTCGCGCCTCGACACGCGGGTGGTCGAGGCGGCCGAGATGGCCGGCGCCGGGCCGTGGCGCATCCTGTGGACCGTGCTTCTGCCGCTGGCACTGCCCGGCTACATTGCCGGCTGGATCCTGACCTTCGCCAGCGCGACGACGAATTTCGTGACGCAGACCACGATCGGTGGCGCGCGCCGCGTCTATCTTCCGCAGTTCGTTTTCCGCGAGGTTGGCATCCTGTTCGACTG
>JAGRKR010000700.1 GCA_020442225.1 Hyphomicrobiaceae bacterium
GTCGAGGGCGCCGTCGCCAATGGCGTCGACAAGGCCCAGGCGGAATTCATCTTCGAGCTGGTCGACAAGTTCGCGGGCTACGGCTTCAACAAGAGCCACGCGGCCGCCTACGCCCTGGTCGCCTACCATACCGCCTACCTCAAGGCCAACTTCCCCGTCGAGTTCCTGGCCGCCTCCATGACGCTCGACATGGGAAATACCGACAAGCTGCACATGTTCGCCCAGGAAGCGCGCAGGCTGGCCATTCCGGTGAAGCCGCCCTGCGTCAATGCCTCGGGCCGCGAGTTCCGGACGGAGGCCGGCGCCATCCGCTACTCGCTGGCCGCGCTGAAGAACATCGGCGTGCAGTCGGTGGACCATTTCGTTGCGACGCGCGGCGAGGGCGGCCCCTATCGCAGCCTGTCGGACTTCGCCCGCCGGCTCAATCCGAAGATGATCAACAAGCGCGCGGTGGAGACGCTGGCGGCGGCGGGCGCCTTCGACCAGCTCGAGCCGAACCGGGCGCTCGTGCATGCCAACGCCGACAGCATCATGGCACTGGCGCAGCGCGTGACGGCGGACGCGGCGGCCGGGCAGAACGATCTGTTCGGCACCCCGAGCGCGCCGCCCGAGCTCGAGCTGAAGCCGGAGCGTCCGTGGCTGCCGATGACGCAGCTCGAGCGTGAGCACGCAGCCGTCGGCTTCTTCCTGTCGGGCCACCCTCTCGATGCCTATCAGAGCCTCCTGGAGCGGCTGGGCGTCGTGACATACGTCGCCCTGGAGGCGCGCTGCGAGCGGGGCAGCATGCCCGCGCTCATGGCGGGCGTCGTCACGTCGCTCCGCGAGCGGCGAAGCAAATCGGGGAACGCCTATGCGTTCGTCGGCTTCTCGGACCCGAGCGGCCAGTTCGAGACTATCGTATTCTCCGAGGCCCTGACGGCGTCGCGCAAGCTGCTGGTGGCGGGTACGCCGGTGCTGCTGCGGGTCGAGGCGGAGCGCGACAGCGACGTGCTGAAACTGAGGGCACAGTCGATCGAAGCCCTGGATCAGGCCGCCAAGGGGGTTCAGCGCGGCCTGCGCGTCGTGCTCGATCCCGCGCGTGTGGCGGCTGGCCGGCAGGGGCTGGTCGAGCTGGCGCGCAACCTCTCAGGGGGTGGCCGGGGTGAGATCCGCCTCGTCTTGCCTCTGGCGGAGGCCGGCCGGGAGATCGAGTTTACCTTGCCCGGGCGCTTCGACGTCTCGCCCGCCGTGGCGGGGGCGCTGAGCGTCATCGAGGGGGTACTCGGCGTCCAGGATCTCTAGGCGCTGAACGGGAGTCGGGACGCCTGCGAACGGGCGCCCGCCAGGGACGCAGGCGCTGGCTGAACGGCTGCCGGCGGCTGGCAATCCCTTGACATCCAGCCCCCGGACCGATAAGGCAGCCCCATTCCACACGCGGACAACGCGGCAGGCCCGGGCACCTCGGTGCACCCGGCGTTTGCTGCTCCGGTGGCCGTTGTCGTTCCGGCACGGTCTACAGTCCGCGGAGGTCAAACCGGAAATGGAGCAGTCCTCATGGCCTTGCCGCAATTCAGCATGCGCCAGCTTCTGGAAGCTGGCGTGCACTTCGGACACCAGAGCCACCGCTGGAACCCCAAGATGGGGCCTTTCATCTTCGGCTCGCGAAACAACATCCATATCATCGACTTGGCGCAGACCGTGCCGCTGCTGCATCAGGCGCTAGTGTCGGTCAGCGACGTCGTCGCCAAGGGCGGCCGCGTGCT
>JAGRKR010000701.1 GCA_020442225.1 Hyphomicrobiaceae bacterium
ATCGAGATTCCCTACAACGCCAACGAAGAAGTCGAGGACTTCAAGACGGTCGGATCTGTCGTCGACCGCGTCAAGTCGCTGGTGGCTGCCTCGGGCGCTACGGGTGCCAAGGCCTGATCATCGATCGGCCTGGCCTCGCGTCCCGCTGAGAACTGACTTGGCGCCATCGGCGCCTACCGACCGAAAGGCGGAGGATAACTTTGACCTCTAAGAAGAATGGGCTCCGGCGCGTTGTCGTGACCGGAATGGGAGCAGTCACGCCCCTTGGTATCGGCGTTCCCGATATGTGGGCGGCGATGCAGCGCGGCGATTGCGCCGTCGGCCCCCTCAGCTTCGATACCCAGGATCTCTACATCACGATTGCCTCGGAGGTGAAGGGGTTCGACCCGAAGATCCACACCAAGAGCAAGCTGGTCCAGCTCGCCGACCGCTACTCCTGGTTTGCCAGCGCCGCCGCGCAAGAAGCGGTCGAACAATCGGGTCTCGAGGTGCCCTTCAAGAACCCCTACCGCACGGCTGCTATCTTCGGCACCGGCGCTGGCGGCATGAACACGACGGAGAAGTCCTACCAGGACCTCTACATTCACAAGAAGAAGGCGACGCACCCGCTCACGCTCATTCGCATCATCGGCAGCTCCGCCGCAGCCCACATCGGCATCGACTACGGCATCAAGGGGCCGACGTATGCCACCTGCAGCGCCTGTTCGACGGCGACCCACGCCATCGGCGCTGTCTATGACTACATCCGCCACGGCGTCATCGACGTCGGCGTCACCGGCGCCAGCGAAGCGGTGATCTGCTACGGCTCCATGCGCGTCTGGCAGGCCCTGCGCGTCCTCTCGCCGGAAGGCTGCTTCCCCTTCTCCAAGCGTCGTAACGGCACGGTGCTCGGCGAGGGCGCCGGAGCGCTCGTGCTCGAGGATCTTGAGCACGCCAAGGCGCGGGGCGCCACCATCCTCGCGGAGCTCCTGGGCTACGGCGCATCGTCTGATGCAAAGGACATGGTCAACCCCGACATCGAGGGGCCCAAGAGCGCCATGCGGGACGCCCTGAGCGATGCCAACCTGTCTCCGGGCGACATCGACTATCTCAATGCCCATGGCACCGCCACGGCCATCAACGACGTGAACGAGACCCGCGCCATCAAGGACGTGTTCGGTCAGCACGCCTACAAGTTGGCCGTCTCCTCGACCAAGTCGATGCACGGGCATCTGCTCGGCGCCGGCGGTGCGGTCGAGGCCATTGCCTGCATCCGCGCCACTCAGGAAGGCTATCTGCCGCCGACGATCGGCCTCACCGAGCCCGATCCGGAGTGCGATCTCGACTACGTGCCGAACGAGGGCCGCAAGGCGAAGGTCACATACACGATGTCGAACTCGTTCGCGTTCGGCGGCCTCAACGCGGTGCTGGTGTTCGGTCCGCCTCCAGCCTGAGCGTCCGACGCGCACCACAGCAATCACGGTTCAGCGGCCGGGCTCGTCCCGGCCGCTGAGCGTTTTGGCCGGCTGTGACGCCGCGCACCCGCACCGCCAGCAGCGCGCCAGGCGGCATGCACGCGCTCTTGCGCCCGGCGAGGACGTCGCCAGGCCTCTCTCGACCGATCGAAAGGTGAGACCGCAGGTCGCCCGTCGGCTCCCGAGGCGTTCAATGCCCTAGGCGCGGCCGGCGCCCTCCATGATCGCCGCCACACCCATGCCGCCCGCCGTGCAGACGGAAATCAGCCCCCGCTTGGTGCTGCCCTCAAGGAGCTTGGCGAGATTGGCGACGATGCGCCCGCCTGTCGCGGCGAACGGATGGCCGAAGGCGATGCTCGAGCCCTTCACATTGAGCTTGGTGCGATCGATGCTGCCCAGCGGCGCGTCGCGAGCGAGTCGCGTCTTGCAGTAGGCCGGGTCCTCCCAGGCCTTCAGCGTCGCCAGCACCTGGGCGGCGAACGCCTCATGGATCTCGTAGTAGTCGAACTCTTGCAGCGTCAGCCCTGCCCGTTCCAGCATGCGCGAGACGGCGATGGTCGGCGCCATCAACAGCCCCTCGCCCGCGACGAAATCGTTCGCCGCGCTCTGGCCATACGTCAGATACGCCAGGATCGGCAGCCCTCGCGCCTTGGCCCACGCCTCCGACGCCAA
Source organism: Hyphomicrobiaceae bacterium (assembly GCA_020442225.1). The sequence continues at coordinate 2,127 of JAGRKR010000701.1, forward strand.
CAGCACAGCCGAGGCTCCGTCCGTCAGGGGTGTTGAATTGGCGGCGGTCAACGTGCCCTCGCCGCTGCGGTCGAAGGCCGGCTTGAGCGTCGCCATCTTGTCGAGGCTGATGTCGCCGCGCAGATTGTTGTCGCGGAAGACGCCGGCGCACGGCACGAGAAGGTCGTCGAGATAACCTTCCTGGTAGGCTGCGGCCGCCTTGACGTGGCTCTCGTAGGCGAGTTGATCCTGCGCCTCGCGCGAGATCTGCCACGTCTTGGCCATCAGCTCGCAGTGCTCGCCCATGGACAGCCCCGTGCGCGGCTCGGCGACCGACGGCGGGTCTGGCGCCAGCTCGGAGGGCGACAGGCCAGAGAACACCCGCGCCTTGCCGGCGAGGCTCTTCTGCTGGGAGAGTTGCAGCAGCCGCTTGGCGAAGCGCCGCTTGAAGACGATCGGTGCGTCGGAGACCGTGTCCGAGCCGCAGGCGATGCCGCACTCGGTCTCTCCGGTGGCGATCTTGCCGGCGATCATCAGTGCGGCCTGGAGGCTCGTCCCGCAGGCCTGGATGAGCGTGACTCCGGATGTATCGGGATGCAGCTTCGAGCCGATGACCGCCTCGCGCGCCAGGTTGAAATCGCGCGAGTGCGTGACGACCGCGCCGCCCACGACATCGTCGATGCGGACGCCGGCGAGAGCGAACTTGTCCGCCAGCCCGTCGAGCACCGTCGTCAGCATCTCCAGGTTCGTGAGATCGCTGTAGAGCGTGTTCGAGCGGCAGAACGGGATGCGCACACCCCCGACCACCGCGACCCGCCTGACACTCGTCTGCATCGACTGCTCCTCGCCTCTCGTTCGCTCGACCGGTCGGTCGTTTCAGGGGCTG
>JAGRKR010000074.1:0-4481 GCA_020442225.1 Hyphomicrobiaceae bacterium
GGCGGCCTTTCGCGCGTCGTCTACGTCGATCTCGACGCCCACCATGGCGATGGCGTCGAGCTGGCGTTCGCGGGCGATCCGCGCGTCCTGACGCTGTCCATCCACGAGGAGGGTCGCTTTCCCGGCACGGGCCTGATTGACGATCGCGCAGGCGGATCGGCCCGCAACCTGCCGGTGCCCCGCGGTCTCAATGACAGCGAGCTGGACTTCCTCATGACGGAGGCCGTCCTGCCGTTGCTCGAGCGCTTTGCACCGGAGGGGCTGGTGGTGACGGCCGGGGCGGATTGTCTCGCGGGCGATCCTCTGTCTGCCATGGCGATCTCCAATGTCGCCTTGTGGCAGGCCGTCGACCGGCTTGTCGCGCATGTGGGGGTGGCCGTCGTGCTCGGTGGAGGGGGCTACAACCCATGGACGGTGGCGCGAGGCTGGGCCGGGCTGTGGGCCACGCTCGCGCACAAGCCCATGCCGGAGACGTTGCCGTCCGGCGCGCACGCCGTGCTTGAAGGACTGTCGTGTGATCTCGTCGACGACGAGGATCGGGACGCGGCATGGCTTTCGAGCATTGCCGATGCGCCGAACCCGGGTGTGATCCGGGGGAAAATCGTCGAGATCGCGCGCGCCGTTCTGGCCTGAGCGCACGGCCGACGCCACGACGCGACCTCACGGGCATGAGATTTGACAGCGAATTGCTCTGCATCGATCGTGCGCGGCGTGCCGGTTCGCGGCGCGGCGAGCACGAGGACAGGGCGGCCGATGAGCAAGAGCGACGTGCACGTGTCGAGGTTCCGCTTCGCTCTCGGGCTCGACCGGCTGGGGCTCATCGCGCTCAAGGCGCCGCGGCTCACCGCACTGATCATCATCGCGCTGACGGGGCTGGCAGTACTCGGCGTGCTGCGTCTCAGCGTCGACGACAGCCTGTCCGAGCTGTTCAAGACGGATACCGAGGAATTCCGCCGCTACGAGCTGGTGTCCGAGCGCTTTCCGTCGAGCGAGTTCGACGTGCTGGTCGTCGTCGAGGGGCCGGACCTCCTGAAGCCGCAGCCGCTCACAACGTTCCGCAACATGGTCGAGGAGCTGGCGCTCACGGAGGGCGTCAAGGGCGTCGTGTCGCTGTTCTCCGCGCGGGGCAAGCCGGACGTGGATGGACGGGTCCCGCCGCTCGTGCCCGATACCATGCCGAACGGACCGGCCTACGATCAGATGCTGAAGGCGCTGCGCGAGAACGACATCGTCAAGGGCAAGTTCCTCTCCGACGACGCAGAGCTGGCGCTGGTCGTCCTCGCTCTCGATGCCAGGACGGTGAAGGACAAGGGGCTGGCGACCGTCATCGGCCTCGTGCAGCAGGCTGCGACCCAGGGCCTTAGCGGCTCGGGGCTGACGGCGAAGCTGACGGGCGCGCCGGTGATGCAGCTCGAAATCCGCAACGCCGTCAACCGTGACCGCCTCGTTTACAACGGCCTCGGCTTCCTGTGCGGCCTGATCGTCGCCTTCCTCTTCTTCCGCCGGCTCTCGCTGACGCTCATCGCCGTGCTCGGCCCGAGCATCGCCGTGTTGTGGACGCTGGGCGTCATCGGCAGCCTCGACTATCGCCTCAACCTGTTCATCAACGTCATTACGCCCCTCATCATGGTGAGCGGGTTTTCCGATTCCATGCACCTCGTCACGGCGATCCGCCGCGAGATCATGGAGGGCGTCGATCGTATCGCCGCAGCGCGCAATGCGGTGATCGACGTGGCGCCGGCGTGTCTGCTGACAGCCATGAATGCCGCGCTGGCGCTGGTCTCGTTCGCCTTCGCGAAGTCGGCGCTCGTGCGCACATTCGGCATTGCGGCGCTCATTGCCGTGGCCATCTCCTATATCGCCGTGGCGGTCGTGGTGCCGACGCTGGCGGCGCTGCTGGTTCGGCGCGAGCCGCCCCACAAGGAGGGGGGCGAGCGCCGTGATGCCGGCATGGTGGCGATCGGTCGCCTGACGCAGGCGATCGTTGCTCACGTCATTCGCAGCCCCGCTGTCTACGCCATTGCCGGCGTTCTCATCGTCGTGGCGGCAGGCCTGGCCTACGCCAACCTGAAGCCGCATTACCGGCTGGCCGATCAGGTCCCCGACAAGGAGCAGGCGCTGGCAGCGACCGATCGGCTCGACAAGAAGCTGACCGGGGCCAACCCCGTCCACGTGATGGTCGAGTGGCCGGCAGACAAGACGCTCTATTCGGAGGAGATCCTGAAGCTCATCGGCGAAGTCCACGCCATCGTCGAGCAGCGCGCCGGCCTCGGGAACGTCTGGTCGCTCGAAAGCCTGAGGCGCTGGCTCAAGGAGGCGGGCGACGAGCGCATCGCCACGATCAAGCAGTACGTCGGGTTGTTGCCGACGCATCTCAAGACCCGGTTCATCAACGAGCCCGCGCGCTCGGTGCTGGTGACGGGCAGGCTGCCGGACGTGGATGCGAGTCAGATCCTGCCCGTCGTCGAGATGCTCGACCGCGCCCTCGACGCCCTGCGCCAGCAGTATCCGGCAGCCACCGTCTCCGTCACGGGCCTGCCGGCGATTGCCGCCCGCAACAGTGCACGTCTGATCGGCGAGCTCAACGTCGGCCTCGTCGGGGACATGTTCGTCATCTTCATCTTCCTCGGCCTCGCGCTGCGCTCGGTCATGTCGGGCGTGGCCAGCATCCTGCCGTCGCTGTTTCCGATCTTCGCCACCGGTGCGCTGCTCTACGTGACCGGGGAGGGGCTGCAGTTCGCATCGATCATCGCCATCACCGTGGCGTTCGCGCTCGCCATCGATTCGACCATCCACTTCCTCAACCGCTTCAATCTGGAGGAGCTGGCAGTGGGCCCCGGCCCGGAGTCGGCGCGCCAGGCGCTCATGCGAACGATCGAGCACATCGGCCCGGCGGTCGTGCTGACGACGATCGTGCTGGCGCTGGGCCTCGGCGTCACGATCCTCTCGCACCTGCCGTCGCTGCGTCTGTTCGGCCGGCTGACGGCGATCACGCTCGGTGCGGCGCTTGTCGCCCAGCTCATCATCCTGCCGGCGACGATCGCGCTCTGGCGGCATTATTGGCCGCTCAAGGCTGAGCGACAGCCCGAGCCGGCGAAAGTCACCTGAAACTGCCGTAGACGATCTCGGCCACGCCGCTTGCCATCATTGCGCAGGCAAGGTGCGAGATTGATCAATTCCCGGCCTTGAGATCGGCGGGCGAAATGAGGACCGAGAACTGTTCGCACCAGATGACCACGCTCGGATACTTGGCTAGGTCGATACCATCGGGGATGCGGTAACGCTGGCTGCCTTTGAAGGCCCGCAGCCGCCCGAGGTCGATGAACATCTGGCCCTTGAGATCGGCGGACGAGCGGATCGACGCCCTGGGGACAAGGTAGACGTGGTATTTCGGTCCGGGGCCGACCTCGAAATCGGAGCCGAGAAAGACCGAGGTTTTGCGCACGGCGACGCTACCCTTGCCCCAGTGGATGGGATCGGAAGGGTTGGCGTGGATGAAGGCGCCGCTGGCCACGATGGGAGCCGCTCTCTCGCTGTCGGCGAGGATCTCTGCCGCTGGGGGGGGAGGGAAGACATAGGGGAACGCGAAGAAGCCAAGCGCGACGCCGAAGCCGGTGCCGAGGATGCCGCCGAGCAGAAAGGCGATAAACGACTGGCGCATGAGCAGGTCTCCTCGGGGCGTGTGCTGCCAGTGCTATACACCACGTCCGCCGGAAGAGCGATGACGAGGCGCGGCGGAGCGACTGACCCGGCGGGCCGGCTCAAACGGTATCGAGCTCCTCGCCCTCCACGTAAGGCTTGCCCGGCTCCTCGCGGCCGAGCTGATGGCGGATGCGGCGGATGTCGGCCTCGGCGGGCTGGAAGGGATAGCTGGCGATGTCGGAGGGCGGGCTGTCGCCGTAGGGGCGGTCACAGGCCGAGATGTCCTCGCGCACCTTGCCGGGGCAGCCGGACGTGCGGAAGGCGATGCCCGAATTGATCACGGCATCGAGCTCGCCCGACGGCACGCCGAAGTCGGTGACGCGTCCTTCCCCGTCGAACGTCATGTCCTCGACGCGGCGGTCGCAGTAGTCGATCATGTAGCGGCCGAGCTGCACGCGGCGCCACTGGTCGCGCGGCGTCGCGGGCAGGTGGTCCATGAGCGAGCCCTTCTCGGGGAAGAAGCAGAACATGTGACTGTGGCCGCCCATGTCGCGCAGCCGCTGCACGAGGGACAGCACGTCGTATTCCGTCTCCCCCATGCCGACGATGATGTGGGCCCCGAATTTCTCCGCCCCGAAGATGTCGCGGGCGTCCTCCAGGATCTCCCAGTACTTGGCCCAGGAATGCGGGCTGCTGACGCCCTTGCCGCGCGTGCGGTCGAAGATGTCCGGCGTGGCGGCGTCGAGCGCGACAGTGAAGATCTCCGCTCCGAGGTCCTTGAGGCGTGTCACGTCGCTGCGCGTCATCGTCGTCGGGTTCGACAGGATGGAGACGGGCAC
>JAGRKR010000074.1:4582-6413 GCA_020442225.1 Hyphomicrobiaceae bacterium
GTCGCCTCGCCCTGGCTCGCGACGATATCCACCACCTCGGCCATCGGCACCGCCGGCCAGTCGACGCGGATGAAGTTGCGATCGGCATAGTCGCGATCCGCCTCGCGGTGGCGCGCCAGCCCGCAGTAGGCGCAGTTGGCGCGGCAGCCCTCGGGATAGGTGAGCAGCAGGTTGAGGCAGCGCGTGCACGAGCAGCGGAACATCTTGCCCGGCATGATGCCGAGCGTGATGGCGGCCGCCGTCGACATCTGCACGTACTCGGGCGAGCGCATGTGCGGCGCCAGCCGGTTGTTGTTGGGGAGGTAGACCCCCTCGGGGGGAACGTTGGCCGCCTTGACGCGGGCGCCGTTGCGGGCGTCGGCCGGAATGGCGCCCGGCAGGCGCGGAATCATCACATCGAAGGGATTGTGGTCGCGTCCGTCGATCCCGGTTGCGCCCGGCAGGGCCGTCTCACGCTTGAGGCAGGTCATCTCGGTCCTTTCGTTGCGCTCTGAGCGGTCCCCCGATCGGCGACCCGTATGCGTGCATCACGTGGCGCACGCCATCACCCGGCGATCTGCGATATCCTCTCCGATCTTGATCGAGCAGCAGGCGTGCGCCTGCTCGAACGGGCGGCCGACTGCGCGGGCGACGGCCACGGCGCCGTCGGCGGGAAAGGCGATGCCGTCGAGACCCGCCATGATGGCGTAGGCGTCGGTCACGCGCTTGTGCATGCCGGGCGGGCGGGCGCAGCCGAGATTGACCGCGCGATCCGGCAGGCGTCGCCGGGCCTCGAGGAAGATGCGGCCGACATCGCCGGTCGCGGGCGTCGCGAAGGTGCCCGCCTTGGCGTAGAAGGGCATGATCACGACCAGCACCAGGGCGTGGATGGGGTAGCGCGCGCAGATGTCGAGCGCGTTCGCCTCGCCGACGATGCGGCCGTAGTGCAGGCCGATGACGATGTGGGGCACGACCTCCATGCGGGTCGCGGTGAGGGCAGCGAGCGTCGCCTCGAAGTCGGCGACCGGCCTGTCGAGGTGGTAGACCTCGCGGATGGTTTCCTGCGCGCCGATGACGTCCATCATGGCGGTATCGACACCCGCCGATTCCATCAGCCTGGCGCGCGGCTCGTCGAGGAGAGCCGAGTGGATGGCGATCCTGAGGTGCGGGAAGTCGCGCTTCAGCTTCTCGATGACACCGTAATAGCGCTCGTACTTGATCTCGTTGCGCCGGTTGGAGCCGCCCGAGAGCAGGAAGCCCTGCAGGTTCTGCAACAGGATGAGGTCGCGCACCTTGCGATCGAGCATCTCGGGCGTCGTTGCCGGGATCATCGGCTCGAGGATCTTGGCCTGGCAATGATCGCAATCCAGCGCGCAAGCCCCCGCCGTCACCGAGAAGGCCGGGAACGAGTTCTTGCTGCACCCCTTGATCTCGCTGGTGCTGTACTCCTTGAACGTCGGTGTGGAGAATCGCACGGGGCCGGCCGGTCGTGCGGCGGCGGCCGCTTCGAGGTCGGCGACGAGGGCGTGGTCGAGGTCGGCGTCTTCCAGTTCCTCGATGGCCCTGAGTTTGCTGATCCAGGTCATGTCGGCAATATATTAGCAATGACGAATGTAACGCAACGGCGCTTCGCGCCAGCGGGCTGTCGGGACCTGCGGCGTGATGACAGGCCGGCGCTGCGGCCTTGGAATCGGCCAACGGCGCGCTTAGGTGTGTGCGCTGTGCGGCGGCAGGTGTCGCCATGGGCTCGAGAGGAAGCGGAGCGCGATGATGCTCACACGTCGGCAGTTCACTACTGCGGTCGTATCCAGTGCGGGCCTTGCGCTCGTCCCCGGGGTCGGTTGGCCCGGGG
>JAGRKR010000702.1 GCA_020442225.1 Hyphomicrobiaceae bacterium
ATCGCGTAGCCCTGCTCGCGGATGCGCGCGAACTCGGCGTCGAGGTCGCCCGGTCGGGTCAGCGTGCGCTCGGTATAGCTCTTGAGCTTGCGGGCGGAGAGCAGGCGCTCGCGGACGGCCGCATCCAGGTGCGCGAGCAACACCTTGCCGCCCGAGGTGCAATAGGCCGGCACGCGGCTGCCCGCCTGCAGGTGCACGCGCAGCGACCAGTGGCATTCGATGCGCTCGAGATAGACGAACTCGAGACCGTCGAGCACGCCGACGTTGGCGGTCTCCTCCACCGTGTCGACGAGGTCCTGCAGGATGGCGCGCACGGGCGCCGCCTGGTTGCCGGAGCGGAGCGCCGCCAGGGCCAGGCGCGACAGGCGCGGGCCGACGGAAAAGCGGTCGCGCACGGGATCGCGCAAGACGAGATCGTTCATCTCGAGTTGCCGGAGCACACGATGAATGGTCTGGCGCGGGATGTTCAATCTCGCCGTCAGGTCCGGCAGGCCCACCGCCTGCGGCTGCTCGGCCACGACTTCGAGGATCGCCAGCGCCTTCTCGAGGGCAGACAGCCGCTCCCGGTTTTCGTCCGCTTCGCTCATCGCTTCATCCGCCCTGCCCGAGGGTCCACCCGCCGACCGGTCGCGCCCCGTCTTGGGGCACCCCGGATCGGCTCAATTCGCGTCCACCGCGCGTTGCGCAAGCACACCGGGGAACGGATCCCGCGCGGCCCACAGTGCAGTTGACAAGGCCCATCTTCCATCGTTTATGAGACACACTATCCCGTTTTTCAGAGGCTTTCGAGAAGGAAACGTGGCGCCATGCAGGATACTCCGGCCCCGCTCAAGGACAAAGCTGCCGCTACGGACGCCGCGGCCGATCCCGTTCCCGGTCTCATCGCCAGGGGTCGCGCGGCCATGGCAGCCTTCGCCAATGTCGGCCAGGCGCGCATCGACGAAGCCGTGACGGCGCTGGCCTGGTCGATCTACGAGCCCGGCCGCGCCCGCAGGCTCGCCGAGATCGCCGCCGAGACGACCGGCCTCGGCAATGTCGAAAGCAAGGTCATCAAGAACACGCGCAAGACCTTCGGCACATTGCGCGACCTGCTCCGCGCCAAGTCCACGGGCATCATCGAGGAGATCCCCGAGAAGGGCCTCGTCAAGTACGCCAAGCCGGTCGGTGTCGTGGCTGCCATCACGCCCTCGACCAATCCGAGCGCGACCCCCGTCAACAAGGCCATGATGGCCGTCAAGGGCGGTAATGCCATCATCATCGCACCGCCGCCGACGGCCTGGAAGGCGACGAACGCCACCGTCGAGGCCATGCGGGCCGAGCTGACGCGCATCGGCGCACCGGCCGACCTCGTGCAGATCCTGCCGGCGCCGGTCACGCGCGACATGACGAACCGGGTGATGGCGCTCAGCGACCTCGTCGTGTGTACGGGCAGCCAGGTCAACGTCAAACAGGCCTACTCGTCCGGCAAGCCGGCGCTCGGCGTCGGTCTCGGCAACGCTCCCGTGATCATCGACGCCACCGCCGATCTCGACGACGCGGCCCACAAGATCATGCTGTCGAAGACCTTCGACAACGCCACATCCTGCTCGTCCGAGAACGCTGTCGTCATCGTCGACGCCGTCTACGACGCCGCCATCGCCGCGCTCGAGCGCCAGGGCGGCTACTTCGCCACGCCTGAGGAGCGCCAGCGCATCATCGAGCGCCTCTGGCAGGGCGGCAAGCTCAACCGCGCCGTCATCGCCCAGGGGCCGGAGAAGCTCGTCGAGGTGTTCGACCTCTCCGAGAAGGCCAAGGGCATGCGCTTCGTCATGGCGGCCGAGACCGGCGCCGGCAAGGACTTCCCGCTCTCGGGCGAGAAGCTGTCGCTGGTGCTGACGATCTACCGCGCCAAGGACTTCGCCGACGCCAAGCGCATCATCACCGACATCCTGGAGTACCAGGGCAAGGGCCACTCCTGCGGCATCCATACCAAGACCATGGAGCACGCGCGCGAGCTCGCCGAGGACATCGACGTGGTGCGCGTCCTGGTCAATCAGGCGCACACCTTCGGCAACGGCGGCGGCTTCAACAACGGGCTGCCCTTCACGCTGTCGATGGGCTGCGGCACCTGGCAGGCCAACTCGATCACCGAGAACCTCAACTGGCGCTGCTTCGTCAACATCACGCACCTCGTCACCACCATCCCCGAGGACAAGCCCTCCGAGGAGGCGCTGTTCGGGGCCTACTGGGCGAAGTACGGCAAGTAAGGGCGGATCGGTGGAGGCGGCCCGCGCGCCCGCGCGGTTCTTTGCTGCTGCCCCCCGCAAGCGAGGCTGAGGGAACATGAACTTCGAAGAGCATGCGGCCAAGCCGCTGTTGCGGGCAGCCGGCATCGAGACGCCGCGCGGGCTCATCGCCACGACACCGGACGAAGCCGCCAAGGCGGCCGCCGAGATCGGCCCCTGCGTGGTCAAGGCGCAGGTGCCGACGGGCAAGCGCGGCAAGGCGGGCGGCATCAAGCTCGCCAAGACCCCGGACGAGGCGCGCGCGCATGCCACCCAGATCCTCGGCATGACCATCGGCGAGCACGTGGTGGAAAAGCTGCTCGTCGAGGCGCAGGTGCCGATCGCCTGCGAGATGTACGCCGCCATATTGAACGACGCCGAGGCCAAGTCGCCGCTGCTGCTGTTCTCCGCCAAGGGCGGCATGGACATCGAGGAGATCGCCGCGACCCATCCGGGCGCCCTGGTCCGCCTGCCCCTCGACGTGCGCGCGCCGTTCCCCGTCGATGCCCTGAAGAAGATCCTGCCCTCGCAGGTCTCCGTCATTTCCGGCCGCCTCATCGAGCTGCTGGAGCAGCTATATGCCGTCTATCGGGACCACGACGCAGAGCTCGTCGAGATCAACCCGCTGGTGCTGACACAGGACGGTACGCTGGTGGCGCTCGACTGCAAGTTCGTCATGGACGACAACGGCCTGCCCCGCCACGCCGAGCTGGTGAAGACCGGCACGCCGGACAAGACGACCGAGCTCGAGGATCGCGCCAAGGAGCTGCATCTGAAGTTCATCGAGCTCGAGGGTGAGGTGGGCGTGCTCGCCAACGGCGCCGGTCTTACCATGACCACGATGGACGCCGTTCGCCACTACGGCGGCCGACCCGCCAACTTCCTCGAGATCGGCGGCGACAGCTACACCAAGGCGACGCCCGCCCTCGCGCTCGTGCTCGCCAATCCGAACGTCAAGTCGCTGCTCGTCAATTTCTGCGGAGCGTTCGCACGCACCGACGTGATGACCGAGGGCGTGATCAACGCCTGGCTCGAGCTCAAACCCAAGATCCCCATCTACTTCACCATCCACGGCACCGGGGAGCAGGAGGCCATCGCCATGGTGCGCAGCCGCCTCGGCATCGAGCCCTATGATCTCATGGACGACGCGGTGAAGGCCGCAGTGGAGGCCGCACAATGATCGTCAGAGGCAACGAGACGGTCCTCGTGCAGGGGATCACCGGCAAGCAGGGCTCGTTCTGGGCCGACAAGATGCGCGGCTACGGCACCAAGGTCATCGGCGGCGTCAATCCCCGCCGGGCGGGCGAAACGCACCTGGACATGCCGGTCTGGGCCACGGCCTGCGACGCCGCCAAGGATACCCGCGTCGACGTGTCCGTGCTGTTCATCCCGCCGTTCGGGGTCAAGGAGGCGATGCTCGACGCCATCGAGGCCGGCGTCAAGAAGATCGTCTGCCTGACCGAGCACGTGCCCGTGCAGGACACCATGTACTACCTCGCCGCCGCCAAGGAGGCGGGCGTGCAGGTGATCGGCCCGAATACGGCAGGCGTCGTCACCACGGGCGAGTGCTTCGTCGGCTTCATGCCGGCCTTCAACGAGCGCGTCTTCCGCAAGGGCGAGGTCGGCATCGTCTCGCGCTCGGGCAGTCTCGGCACGCTGCTCTGCCTCAATACGGTCGAGGCCGGCATGGGCATCTCCGCCTTCATCGGCATCGGCGGCGATCCCATCATCGGCACGACGACCAAGGATGCACTGATCCAGCTCGACAAGGACCCGGCGACCAAGGCCGTGGCGCTCATCGGCGAGATCGGCGGCTCCATGGAGGAAGAGGCGGCGGAGTACGCCAAGACCATGACGAAGCCGGTCGCGGCGTTCATCGCCGGCGCCGCCTCGCCACCGGGCAAGAAGATGGGCCACGCGGGCGCCATCGTGCTCGGCGACAAGGGCAGCTATGCCGGCAAGAAGCGCGCGCTCGAGGACGCGGGCGTGGTCGTCTGCCCGACGCCCCAAGGCGTTCCCAAGGCGCTCAAGGCCCGGCTCGCCGGAGCCTGAGCAGGCCGCGCAAAGCAGCGCCGGCGCGACCTTGCCAGGCGCCGGCCGCTCTACTCCGGCATCTTCAAGAGCAGCTTGCCGCGCGAGGTGCCGCCCTCGAGCGCCTTGTGCGCCTCGCGCGCGGCCGCCAGCGGCCAGATGCGGTCGATCGTGACCTTGAGGTGACCGCTCCGCCACATCCCGAACAGGTCATCGGCACGCCCGCGGATTTCCTCCTCGTCCTGCATGTAGTCGGACAGGTGCGGGCGCGTGAAGAAGATCGAGCCAGCCTCGGCCAGCTCCAGCGGCGTCACTGCCTCGACCAGGCCGGAGGCGCCGCCGTAGTTGATGCAGACGCCGCGTCGGCGGGTCGAACGGATAGAGCGCGCGATCGTGTCCCGGCCGACCGCATCGTAGACCACGTGGCAGCCCTCGCGCCGGGTCAGATCCATGACGCGCGGCAGGAAGTCCTCCGTGCGGTAGTTGATGACATGATCGGCGCCGCGCGCCTCGGCGATCGCTGCCTTTTCCGCGCTTCCGACCGTGGTGATCACGGTCGCACCCAGCGCCTTGGCGAGTTGAATGAGTAGCTGGCCGACCCCACCGGCGCCGGCGTGGATCAAGCAGACATCGCCCTCTTTCAGCGGGAACGCGCTGGTCGAGAGATAGTGCGCGGTCGAGCCCTGGAGCTGCAACGCCGTAGCGACGTCGAGCGGCACGTCGCCAGGCACCGGCACGAGCCGCCACGCCGGCACCGTCGCATACTCGGCATAGGCTCCGCGATGGATGCAGTAGGCGACGCGATCTCCGGCCTTGAAGCCCTGGACGTTTGCACCGAGCTTCACGACCTCGCCGGCCCCTTCCATGCCGATCACCATCGGCAGCGGCGTCTTGTACGTATCGGAGCGCGCATAGGCCCCCGAGCGCATGTAGATGTCGATGAAATTCAGTCCCGCAAAAGCGTGCCGGACCAGCACCTCACCCGGTCCCGGCTCGGGCACCTCGACATCGAGCACCTCGATCGCATCCGCACCGCCGAATGCGCGCACCCCCATAGCCTTCATTCGGCCACCCTCCCGTTCGTCTTTGTGCGTCGTGCGATCTTAGGCGTCACGGTCAGCAATTGCATGAGTTCCTGCAAACGTACGCAAGTTTGTGCCCAGCTCATGTCCATTCTCGGAGCAGCCTTGCAACCAGGCGATGCAATCTGGCAAAAAAAACATCACTAACCGTGCACTCGGGCCTTGTCATCGCCAGCTTCGACTTCCACGTAGTTGATGTGGGCTTCCCCCCTCTCCTGAAGGCCCACATCTGTGACAGCGCGCTCAGGCGCGCATGTATTCGCCACGGAAGCCTCGTCCGCCACGACGGGGCTTCCACCTTTCCGGGCCTCTCCCGACCACGCGATCCTCTCTCAGCGCGCGCATGCGGCGGCGATCCGCGCCCGCAACGCCGCGGGGATCGCCGGCGCCGGTCGCCACGTCGCGCACAGCTTGCCGATGCGTCCCGCCTCTGCGACCGCTCCCGGCAGGCAGAAGAGACCGCGACCGTCGGTCTGTGGGGTGAAGCGCATGCCGACCGCGCTGCCGTCACCGCTCCCGAGGGTGCCTGCGAGATAGTTCAGCACGTGAATGCGGGCGGCGGAATCCGCGGGCTTGAGCCGCTCGGGTCGGTTGTGTGTGCCGGTCACCGGGATCGCCTCCACCGCGCGGGCGCGCAGGCGGCCATCGGCCTGCCGCACGAGATGCACCCGGGCCATGAGCCCGTAGTCCCGGCAGATGCCCTTGCCGCGCATATCGGCCGTGCCGTGATGCAAGAAATTGCCGAGGCCGTAGAAGACGACCGAGGACCCGACCAGCTCGACGCCTCTCACGACGTGGGCGTGGTGCCCGACGACCAGATCGATGCCGCCCGCCTTCACTGCCTTGCCCCGCCAGTCCGCGAGCTGGCGGCGGTCGGTGCGCACCTGGCCCTCCGTGCCGTAGTGGATGGACAGGATGCGATAGGCGGCGTCCGTCCCCTTGAGCCGGCGCAGGATCTCGTCGAAGTCCTCGTCGAAACGGTAGGCGATCTGCCCCGGCTGGCTCGGGCCGGCGCGATGGCGCGCGAGATTGTTCGTGACGATGCCGATGGCCGCGAAGGCGAGCCGGCTGCCGCGCACCTCGACGGCCTGCGGGCGCCCCGCCTCCTCGCGGGTCATGCCGATGCCAGCCGCCGCCTTGACGCCGAGGCGCTTGAGCGCCGCGACGTGGCGCAGCGTCTCCACGAGGCCGGGCACGCCGTAGTCCATCGAGTGATTGTTTGCAAGCGACAGCAGATTGAAGCCCGTGCCGACCAGATGGCGCAGGCCGGCCGGATGCGTGCGGAAATTGAAGGGGCCGCTCTGTCCCTTGGTATCGCGCGGCAGGTCGTTCCTGTCGGTGACGACGGT
>JAGRKR010000703.1 GCA_020442225.1 Hyphomicrobiaceae bacterium
CGCCACCATGGCGTAGGCGTAGCAGTCCACGCCATAGCGGACGAGCCGCACCGACGATTCCACGTGCCGGTAATACGGCGCCTCGGTGCTGGAGAACATCGCCGGCGTCGTGGTGAACAGCACGGCGTCCTCAAGGCGCTTGCAGGGGCGGGTCCTGAGGTCGCGCGGCCCGCCGGGCTCGGTGTAGCTCGCATGCCGGCGGTCGCCGGAGAAGCGCTCGCCGGTGAAGGGCTGGGCCATCATGCCGAGCACCGGCCGGCGGTTGCGGGTGAGGCCGATCAGCGTGCCCCAGGTCGGCAGCCCGGAGATGAAGGCGCGTGTCCCGTCGATCGGATCGAGCACCCAGACCCACTCCGCGTCCGGGTGCAGGTCACCGAACTCCTCGCCGACGATGCCGTGATCGGGAAATTCGGCGGCGATCACCTCGCGCATGGCGATCTCCGCGTCGCGGTCCGCCTTCGTGACGGGGTCGAAGCCGGTGCCCGCCTTGTTCTCGACCGACGTGAGTGCGCGAAAATTGGGCATGATTGCCTTTTCGGCAGAATCGGCGAGCCGGTTCAGGAGGTGTGCGGCGCTTGAAAGGTCCATCCTTGGCATAGCTCCTATGCGTTTATTTCAGGGCTTTTTCGCCCGAAAACCCCTAATCCCCTGAAGTCGTTTCAGGAATCGGAAAGCGTCAGCCGCGATTGCCTGAAAATGCTGCACCGCACACTCTTGCGCCGATGGCCCTGTCGGTCCACATTGTTGCGGTGCGGTAGCGATATCGCACTGCCCTCCTTGGGCGTTTCCTCCCTAGACTTGGGCCGCCTCGGCAACGAGCGGCCCCTTTTCTTTTCCGGCCCGGGTTTGCGGTGGCGCCGTTGCGCAGCGCCCTACTCGGCGGCCAGGCGATCCCCCGCAGTCCCGCCATCGAATGCGTCGGCCAGGGCATCGACGAATCCGACGAGGTCCGAGCGCAGACGCTCGAAGCCCTCGTTCTTCTCGAGCCAGTGCTCGTCGAGATAGAGCGCCCGATTGACCTCGAGCTGCAAAGCGTGGAACCCGCTGGCCGGATTCCCGTAGTGCTCCGTGATGTAGCCGCCGGCGTAGGGCTTGTTGCGGCAGACGGAGTAGCCGTAGCGGGTCAGGATGTCGGAGGCGAGTTCGGCGAGTTCCGGCGCGCAGCTGGTGCCATAGCGGTCGCCGATCACCATGTCCGGCCGGAGGCGGCCGATGCCGCCGCGCACCGTCGAGGGCATCGAGTGGCAATCGATCAGCACGGCGATGCCGAAGTTGGTGCGGGTCCGCGAGAGCAGGCGGCTGAGCGCGGCGTGATAAGGCTTGTAGACCAGATCGATGCGCGACAGCCCCTCCTCGACCGCGAGCGGGCCGGCATAGATTTCCTCGCTCTCGGAGACGATGCGGGCGATCGTGCCCAGCCCGCCCGCCACCCGCACCGAGCGGATGTTGGCGAAGGTCGGCAGGCGCCCCGAGAACATCGTCGGGTCGAGTTCATAGGGCTCGCGGTTCACGTCGAGCCAGGCCCGGGGGAAGTTGGCCTTGAGCAGCGGCGCGCCGCGCTCGACCACCGGGGCGAACAGCTCGTCGACGAATGTGTCCTCAGAGCGCCGGATCGCCCACTCGCTGAGACGCGAGGCGGCGAGGAAGTCGGCCGGATAGGTCCTCCCGCTATGGGGCGAGTTGAAGACCATCGGCAGCTGCTGCCGCCTCGGGGTCAGGATCTCGAAATGGGGTTCGGCGGCGGGGTTGCGCGCTGTCTGCATCTGGTGGCTGGAAGGCCCGAGCTAAGGGATCGATGTTGCCAAGATCGCAATCCGCTGGCAATCGCCGAAAATCTGCTTGCCGGCACCATCGTTCATGCGATCTTTACTACGATTGCGGCCTATTCGCGCCGTGAGCGACCGCACCGGCCAGGGGTCGGGCGGATGCGAGAAGAGGGCACACGGGGACTCCGTTCATGTCGAGAATCATCCTTGCGGAAGACGACAACGATATGCGCCGCTTCCTGTGCAAGGCACTGGAGAACGCCGGCTATGACGTCGTTTCCTTCGACAACGGGCTTTCGGCCTACGAGCGAATCCGCGAGGAACCGTTCACACTGCTCCTGACCGACATCGTCATGCCGGAGATGGA
>JAGRKR010000704.1 GCA_020442225.1 Hyphomicrobiaceae bacterium
GTCTCGGCCATGAAGTGCACGCCGGCCTGCACGATCACGTCGGCTTCCGTGCGCGTGGCTTCCTTGGCGAGTTGCAGGCTGTCGCCCTTGAAGTCTCCGACGCAATGGAAGATCTCCGGCGTCATGTAGTTGTGCGCCAGGATGACGGCATTGCGGACCCGCTTGAGGTCGTTGATGGCCTTGATCAGCGGCGCATAGTGCGGCCACTCCATCGGCGTGATGGTCGCCTTCACGCGCTCGTACATCTCGGCCATCTCGCGCGCGATTGCGGGCGTGAATTCGAGCTTTGGGGGAGGCAAGGGGGCGTGGCGCCGCTCCTTACCCGGACGTGTCGTCTCGACGTGGAGCGTGTCCATGGTGTCCTCCGGGACGGGCCAATAAAATGCTCGAGTTGAGCATTAAGTGGGCCTGAAGAAAACCGACAGAGCCGGTCGGGTGTTTCATATGCTCATTGCGAGCATTGCATCATGGCCTTTAACATAGGCCAAGCCTCGGAGGATTTCCAGAGGCATGTGACGAAACCATGTCGCCGAGCCCGTATCGCGCGAGCGGCACTCTGTGCGCGGAGTCAACGCTCCGTCACAATCTTAAATTGTTGCTCCGGCCCGTATCGGCACCAATATCGGGACATCCTGTCGCAAATGCTTGCGTCAGGCGCGTTCTCCGAAGATGATCCGCGCCTCTTTCGTGACCCTGGACCAGAGAAGTCCGAGGGACGAGCCGGTGCGCGCGGGACGTGAGGCGCGCCGGGGGGAAATGCCGCGGGTTGAGGGCTGCAGCTTATGAGCGCAGATGGCGCAGGCGAGGCACGTACGCCGTCGGTCGCAGGCGAGGTTCCGGCGGGCGTGAGCGCGCCGACGTCCGCGCCCCCTGGCGGGGCGGCACAGCGGATTTGGCGGGGAGCACGGTCGGCAGGCGCGCAGCTTGGCGACTGGATGCCGTTCAAAGCCATGCTCGCGGGCTACAAGCGCGAGTGGATCACGGGTGACGTCACGGCCGGTGTCGTCGTCGCCATCCTGCTCATCCCACAGGCGATGGCCTATGCGCTGCTGGTCGGCCTGCCGGCCTCGGCCGGCCTCTACGCCAGCCTCCTGCCGCCGCTGCTGTACGCCGCGTTCGGCACGAGCCGGGTTCTGGCCGTCGGCCCCACGGCGATCCTGTCTCTGATGGTGGCGAGTGCGCTGCAGCCGCTCGCACCGATCGGCACGCCGGAATACATGGGGCTGGCGCTGACGCTCTCGCTCATGTGCGCGGTCTTGTGTCTTATCCTGGGCGCGCTCAGGGCCGGCTCGCTCGTGAATTTCATGAGCCATCCGGTGATTGCGGGCTTCATGAGCGCCTCCGGCATCATCATCATCTTCAGTCAGTTGAAGCATGTGCTCGGCCTCGACGTCCCCGTCACCGAGTCCATCCCGACGATCGTCAAGCATGTGGCGCTTGGTCTGGCGAACACCAATCTGATCGCCCTGGCGATCGCCGCCTTCACCCTCCTCGTGCTGCTGCTGAGGGT
>JAGRKR010000705.1 GCA_020442225.1 Hyphomicrobiaceae bacterium
GATCGCGCGCATTGCCGGCGTCGCGGCGGCCGGCAGCATCACCTACCAGACGGTCGAGACCGAGCATCTCGGCGGCAAGCTCAGGCTGTACGTCATCGGCTATGAGCCGACCCGGCCCGGCGGCCCGTCGGAAATCATCGCGGGCCGGGCGATTTCCCGGAGTCACTTCGAACTCGTCGCCGATCGCAGCACGGGGCTCGTGCTCGGTGACCGGCTTCGACTTGGCCGCAACACGTTCACCGTCGTCGGCCTCACGCGGTATCAGGTCAACTCGGGCGGCGATCCCGCCGTCTACATCACGCTGAGCGACGCCCAGAAGCTGCAATTCGATCTCGCGCCCTCTGCGGCCCGCGTGCAGATCGCGCGCGGCACCGGGGGCGCGAGCCGCGATACCGTCAACGCGGTGGTCGCCCGCCTGCACCCGAACGCCTCGGCGGATGCCGTGGCCGAGACTGTCCGGCGCTGGAAGCATCTGGCCGCGATCACGCAGGAGGCGCAGGAGCAGATCCTGACACAGTCGCTGGTCGACCGCGCGCGCCGCCAGATCGGCTTGTTCACGTCGCTGTTGTTGATCGTCTCCGCCGTCATCATCGCGCTGATCATCTACACGATGACCATGGAGAAGCTGAAGCAGATCGCCACGCTGAAGCTGATCGGGGCGCCGGATCGCACCATCATCGGCATGATCGTCCAGCAGGCGCTGGCGCTTGGGTTCATCGGCTTCGCGATCGGCGCCAGCCTGATCGTCAATATCAAGGACTACTTCCCCCGCCGCGTCGTGCTGGAGCCCGACAACGTCCTCATCCTCGGATTGATCGTGTTCGCCGTGTGCCTCGTCTCGAGTGGTCTCGGCGTGCGCGCCGCGCTCAAGATCGATCCGGCGACGGCACTTGGAGGCTAGGCGTGACGCAGTCGGCTGTTGCTCCACCGCTCGTGAGGATCGAGCGCATCTCGAAGCACTTCGGCGAGGGCGAAGCGCGCGTCGATGCCCTTCGCGAGGTTTCGCTCGACGTCTATCCCGGCCAGGTCGTGGCCCTGCTCGGCCCATCCGGCTCGGGCAAGACCACGCTTCTCAACATCATCGGCTGCATCCTCGATCCGTCGTCCGGCGCCATGGAGCTCGACGGTGAGCGGGTCATCGAACAGGGGCGCTGGCTCAGGACGAACCTGCGTCAGTTGCGGCTCGACAAGATCGGGTTCATCTTCCAGTTTCACAACCTCATTCCGTTCCTCGATGCGACCGATAACGTCTCCCTGGTCCTGCAATTGGCCGGAGCGAGTGCAGCATCCGCGCGCAGCCGCGCCATCGAATTGCTGGAGTATCTGGAGGTCGGCCACCGCCGCGCTGCGATGCCGGCAAAGCTGTCGGGCGGCGAGGCGCAACGGGTGGCCATCGCCCGGGCTCTCGCCAACCGACCCCGTATCATCCTGGCGGATGAGCCGACAGCGGCTCTCGACTCCAAGCGTGCCGGCATCGTCATGGACTTGCTGCGCAAGGTGGCGGTCGAGCAG
>JAGRKR010000706.1:0-942 GCA_020442225.1 Hyphomicrobiaceae bacterium
AAGGCCGTCGTCGATGCCGCCTCAACGTTCAGCCAGGCAATCCCGATGATGATGACGGCCGCCGGCACGGTGCCCGCCGCCAAGGTCTTCATCATGGGCGTCGGCGTGGCCGGGCTGCAGGCCATCGCCACAGCGCGCCGCCTCGGCGCCATCGTCTCCGCCACCGACGTGCGCCCCGCCACCAAGGAGCAGGTCGCCTCGCTCGGCGCCAAGTTCATTGCCGTCGAGGACGAGGAATTCAAGCAGGCCCAGACGGCCGCCGGCTACGCCAAGCCGATGTCGGCCGAGTATCAGAAAAAACAGGCCGAGCTCGTCGCCTCCCACATCAAGGCGCAGGACATCGTCATCACGACCGCGCTCATCCCCGGCCGGCCCGCTCCGCGGCTCATCTCTGCCGACATGGTCGCCAGCATGAAATCGGGCGCCATCATCGTCGATCTCGCGGCCGAGCGGGGCGGCAACTGCGAGCTGACCAAGCCCGGCGGGACGACCACGACGGCCAATGGTGTCACCATCATGGGGCCGATCAATCTCGCCGGCACCGTGCCGGTCAACGCCTCGAGCCTCTATGCCAAGAACCTGCTCACCTTCCTCGAGACGCTGATCGACAAGAAGGAGAAGGTGTTGAAGATCGACTGGGAGGACGAGGTCGTCAAAGGCACGCTCGTCGCCAAGGATGGCAAGATCGTCCACCCGAACCTCGAGACGAAAGGGGCTTGAGATGCTTCCGACGTTCCGGCCCATTGCAGGCGCGCTCATTCTTCTGCTCGCCTCCACCGCAAGCGCCTTGGCCGCAACGGGCCTCGGCGGCGACGTCGATCCGTTCGTCTACCGGCTCATGGTGTTCGTGATCGCCATCTTCGTCGGCTACTACGTGGTCTGGTCGGTGACGCCGGCCCTGCACACGCCGCTCATGAGCGTGACCAACGCCATCTCGTCGGT
>JAGRKR010000706.1:1083-2364 GCA_020442225.1 Hyphomicrobiaceae bacterium
GCCATGTACAAGAAGAAAGAGAAGAAATGAGCCGCGCCGCAACGACTGTGGCGGCGGTCTCGTGGGTCGCGCGGACGGGCCGTGGCATGGCCTTCCTGCTGGCCCTGGTCGTTGCATGCGTTTCGTTCGACGCGGCCGCGAAAGGTATCGACGGTCCAAAGAAGGCCGCGCTGAAGACGACGGCGGACCGCCTCATCGCCGCGGTGCTGAAAGAGGATTTCGACACGGTCGTCGATATCTCCATGCCGCCGCCCGTCCTGGCACTGGCGGCAGCCGCCTACCGCGAGCCCGTAGCAGCCTACCGCGCGGGGTTGATCAGGGCATGGCGCGGCGACGCGGCCAGCCGCGCCGGGGGGCTTCGAGACCTTGCCATCGATACGGACAGGGCGGCAGACGGCCGTCTAGCTAATGGGACAGCATACGCGGTCTTGCCGTTTCGCTACACGCATGTCGGTGCCTCGGCACGGCGGCGCGTCGACGACTGGGCGCTGGCCATCCTCGATGGCAACACGTGGTATGTCGTTCTGCATGCGCGCAGGCTTGAGCGCCGCATACTCGATCAAGCCTACCCCGGGCTGGCGGCGATCGAGCTTCCCCGCGAGAAAATCGAGGAATTGAAACAATGACCGCCAACCTCGCAGCATTGCTCTACCTCGTCTCCGGCGTGCTCTTCATCATGGCGCTGCGCGGGTTGTCGAGCCCGGAGTCGTCACGCGCCGGCAACCGCTACGGCATGATCGGCATGACCATCGCCGTGCTGACGACGTTCGGGCTCCTGGGCGATGGCGGCTCCGTGCTGACCTGGTTCCTGATCATCGCGGGCATGGGCGTCGGCGGAGCCATCGGCGCGGTGACGGCGCGGCGCATCCCCATGACCATGATGCCGGAGCTGGTGGCGGCCTTCCACTCGCTGGTCGGCCTAGCGGCGGTGTTCGTGGCGGCCGGCGCGCTCTATGCACCCGCGGCCTTCGGGATCGCCGATGCGAGCGGGCGGATCGGCTGGGCGAGCCTGCTCGAGATGAGCCTCGGCGTTGCCATCGGCGCCATCACCTTCACGGGCTCGGTCATCGCCTTCGCCAAGCTCTCGGGCCGCATGTCCGGCAAGCCGATCATCCTGCCCGCACGCCACTTGATCAACATCGGTCTCGCGCTCCTGCTCGCCGTGCTCATCTGGCAGTTCTGCACCTCCGGCGGCAGCGCCTGGCTGTTCTGGGCCATCACGCTGGTGGCGCTGGTGTTCGGTGTCCTCATCATCATCCCGATCGGTGGCGCCGACATGCC
>JAGRKR010000707.1 GCA_020442225.1 Hyphomicrobiaceae bacterium
GATCATGCGCTGGCCGGCACTGGCGCCGAGGACGTAGTCGACGACCTCATAGCCCCTGATGCGGCCCGTCAGCGTCGTGCCGCTTCGCCCGGCGGAGAAATGGACGCGCTGCTCGCGGATCGACTGCGCCTGTGCGGCGCTCGCGACAAGGCAGATGAAGGCAACCAGCAAACCCGATAAGCGCATTGGACCTACTCCCTATGAGGATATGGCGGCCCGCTTCCTGAGCAGACTGCCCGAACGCATCAGCCCTCGGCCGTGAAGACGGTGAACCCGTTGCTCCGCATCGTTTTCCCGTCGGACGAACCGTCGGTGGTGATCAGTGTCATGCCCTGGTGCATACGCTTCTGCATCGCGTGCAGGCCGTCGGGATAGGCCCTGATGCGCGCCAGCGCCTCGCCGGCATCGGTTGATCGTCCGCCGGAGGAGTAGTCCGACGTGACCCAGGTCAGCGTGTCGCTGCCCCCGTTCACCTTCGTCAGCGTGTAGACATGCTCGCCGAGCGGCTTGCGCGGGTTCTCGATCTTGACCCGATCCGTTGCGACGATCCGGTCGTTTTCCCATATGGTGATGCGCTTGTCCCTGGCGCTCACCACGACGCTCACGGAGACCGGCGCGGCGCGGTGGCCTTCCGAGTACTGGTAGTGCTTGACCGACGCGTCGACCGCGGCGAACTCGCGCTTCGCATAGTCGCCGAGCACCATTCCTGGATGAACCACCGAGGCGGGATGCGAGCTGTTGTCGGCGATCACCACCGTCATTCCGAGCTTGGTGATGGTGAACAGCAGTTCCGAGAACTGCAGCGGCAGGCGCACGCAGCCATGCGAGGCGGGATAGCCCGGCAGGTTGCCGGCGTGCAGCGCCACGCCCGACCAGGTCAGGCGGTTCATGTTCGGCATCGGCGCGTTGTTGTAGGTGGACGAGCGGTGATGCTTGTCCTTCTCCAGGATCTTGAACACGCCCGTCGGCGTGGCGTGACCCGACTTGCCCGTCGAACAGGTCGAGGCCGCGATGCGGACGCCGTTGCGGTAGACATGCACTCGCTGCTCGGGGATCGACACGATGATGACGACCGGCCCGGACGGCGAGCGTTCGGGAAACCAGTTGAACTCGCCGTTCGTCAGCTCTTCCGCGCGCTTGGCGACGCGTCCGCCGCCCGGACGGGCAGGGCGCGAATGCGCCAGTCCGGGAACCACGAGTGCCGCGGCGATCAATCCGAATTCACGACGGTTCATGGGACCACTCCAGGGATGTGGAAGGCTCGGGACGCCGCGTCAGCAGGCCGGGGCAACGATCGGCTGCGCAACCGGCATGCTTCCGTGGATCGGCCCGGACCTTGCCGGCCTCAGTATCCGCACGACGCAGTCGACACGGTCCTGACCGACTGGTAGCGGCCCTGGCTGGTCACCGTCTCGACGCAGGTTCCGGTCCCGGCATTCCACCAATAGGCTGTCAGGCCACGCGTGTTGGCGAGCGTGAAGCCGCGCGACATGAGCTGGGATTCGCCCGACGAGCCGCGCGCTCCGATGAGATCGCTCATGTCCGATGAGTAGGAAGGCGCCGTGCTCATGGGGATCGGGGCCGGATCGCCCGAGGTTTCGCAGCCTGCAAGCGCGACCACGGAAAGTGCGGCGAGGACTATCTTCTTCATGGGGAACCCTTTCAACCTCCTGGGAGCCGCCCGGCCGGTTGAAATGCGGGGCAGGGCGTCGTGACCAATTGCGCAACCGGACACTCCGCGACGGTTGCCTGTTGCAACATTAGTCGGCGCGAAAAAGGGTGACTATCCGCTTTGCCCCGGGCTTTATCCGCAATGCGAGTCAACGCGCATTTTGTTTTGCCGGGATGCGGCACCGTTTCCGGATAGTGCGCCTTCGCAAAGCGGATAGACACGATGGAACGCGGGCTTAAGCTTCGGTTTCGTCAGTCTCTGAGGAGCACACCGCAGGCCTGAGACTGCGGGAGTGCGCACAGATGACAGCGATGG
>JAGRKR010000708.1 GCA_020442225.1 Hyphomicrobiaceae bacterium
CGGAGAGGGAGGGATTCGAACCCTCGGTACGGTTGCCCGTACACATGATTTCCAATCATGCACCTTCGGCCACTCGGTCACCTCTCCAGATCGCCTGTCGGGTGAGCGGGAAGCCGAGCGCCGACCTCGCCCGACGGGTCATCTCCGCGAACGGAGACGTGGCGGAGAGGGGGGGATTCGAACCCCCGAGGCTTTCGCCTACCTGATTTCGAATCAGGCACCTTCGGCCACTCGGTCAGCTCTCCGCTGGCGACGCTCATTCATCCTGAGGCGGGCGTCAAGACCCTGTGTGCCAGACCCGATGGAACGCGCCAGGCCGCCATGACGCAGCACGGCACCCGTCGTCGACCCCCCATTTTTGATACATGCATTATGCATGCACACTGTCCCACTACGGATACATCTAAAAAATAGGCGCATTTCGGCACTGAGGTGCTCTAAGGTGAAAGTCGTGAGCGGTACGCCGGACGAGAAGCGACGACGCGGACGTGAGAGCCTACCGCCGGGATCCGACCGGACCGAAACCCCCTCGACTGCGCCGCACGCGCAGGACTCGCGGGCGTTCGCGGTGCGCGTCGGAGAGGTCATCCGGCGGGAGAGGCAGCTCCGCAAGTGGACGCAAGCTGTGGTCGCGGAGCAGGCGGGGCTGTCTCCTAACTATGTGGCACGCCTCGAGCGCGGGGAGCTCGGGCCGTCACTCTTCGTCGCCCGGCGCATCTGCGAGGCGCTCGGGATCTCTCTCGATGTCCTCGCCGGTCACTCGCCGGCCAGGGCGCCGCGCGTGCGTCGCGACTCGACGGTGCTCACGCGCCGAGAGGCGCCGACGACGCAGCGTCCGCCGAGCGCCGACGAAGAAGAGTGAACAAATCGCGCGCGAGTCGCGTCCATCCCCGTCGCGCGCCGCGCCAGCTGTCTGGCGAGGTGCGCCGTGCCGTGGAAGGAGGGCGCGAAACGCCTCGCTTTTATTGATTTTTTCCCTCGCCTGATCCCCACCCGACGCGCACGCGAACTTTGGATCAGGTGGCAGAGGGTCGTGATAGCGTAGGTCCGCAAACGGGGAGAGGTCCCAGACCGAGACCACGGGACACGACCATTCATTGTGAGCAAAAGGAGAGCTTCGCATGCTGAGTAAACGCTTCTACGGAACCATGCTCGCTACGGCGGTCGCCGTTCCCATCTTCATGCAGGGCTGCAGCAGTGACAGCCCGCTGTGCTGCTCGGAGAAAGACTTCCAGGTCGGCGGCACGGTCAAGATCGAGGGCAGCGCACAGAGCCAGGTGGCCGTGCAGGCCATCGCAGACTTTGCCGGCATCGCCTCGGCGATCACCGACGACCTCACCACCATCTGCCGCAGCATGGCCCAGGACCTCGACGCCCCCAAGGCCGATCAGGACAAGGCCGAGGCCAACACCGACAAGAGCGCCCGCATGCAGGCGTGGTGCAACCTCGCCGTCAGCGCCATCGGCACCGTCAAGGCCAGCGCCGGCGCCACCATCAAGATCGTCGCCCAGCCCGTCCAGTGCTCGGCCTCCGTCAGCGCCAAGGCCAACTGCCAAGCCAAGTGCTC
>JAGRKR010000709.1 GCA_020442225.1 Hyphomicrobiaceae bacterium
CATCCCAACGGGGCGGCGCTGGTGCTGGAGATCATGGGGCCCGGCTCGCTGTTCGGCGAAGGTCCGGCATTCGACATGCAGCCGCGCCAGATCACCGCCGAGACGCTGTCGCAGGTCAGGCTCGTCGAGTTCCACGCCAGCGAGGTGGCCGCCGCCATCGAGAAGGACCCCGGGCTGGCGCTGGTGCTGCTCAAGATCATGAGCGCCAAGCAGCGCTCGCTGATCCCGAAGCTCGCCATGACGGTGAAGCGGTCGCACGAGGGCGCGCTGCTGAACCTGCTGCTGCGCTTCGTCACCTATGGCGACATGTCCGTCCGCCTGACCCATTCGCAGAT
The DNA here is from genome assembly GCA_020442225.1 of Hyphomicrobiaceae bacterium. The sequence continues at coordinate 336 of JAGRKR010000709.1, forward strand.
GGCGGAGATCATCGGCGCCTCGCGCATCACGGTGACCCGGGCGCTCTCGCGCCTGCGCCGGGCCGGCATCGTCACCCTGCGCAACGGTATCGTCACCGTGGTATCGAAGGACAGGCTGTCGGAACGGCTCGACCGGCTGCCCTGAGCGGCGGTGCGCCGCCTTATGCTTGCGCGCGATCGCGGGAGCGAGGTGTCGGCCGCCGGGCAACGCAGACGCTCCGGAGCCCTCTTCTCGAGGGGTCGATGAGGCGACCCCGGCCATTCGTCAATACCCGACGGCGCGACGCAACCCCCGCAGGTCGGACGCTAGCGGCCGTGCGGCGGGTGTCCAACTCGTACAGATGACGTAGTGTCGCCGCTCAGTCCTTGAGCACGGCGCGATAGGCCTCGCGCACGGCCTTGCGCACCTCTTCGGGCTGCGCTTCGACCACCTCGGTCAGGGTCCGGAAGCGGTGCCTGATGCCGTAGAGCTGATCCATCAGCGACAGCACCACGGGCACCGCGTCCTCGTTGAGGTTGAGCTCCTGCCTGAGGTGGCAGACCAGCCGCACGCGCGCGACGTCGAGATCGTCGAACACGGGGCCGGCCTCGCCCGCGGCCGGCGCGATCCAGCCGCGCCGCACCCACAGCCGCAGCCGGCGCAGCGTGACCTGACGCACCTCCGCGACGACCTCGTGCTCGCTCCGTCTCATGGCTTTCCTGCCTTCTTGCGGCGCGGGTCGTAGCCGTGCCTGCCGCGCCAGCCTTCCATGAATTCCTTCAGCTCGTCGTCGATCCTGTCGGGCATGACCACCTTCAGCACGACATGCTGGTTGCCGGCCGGGCGGCCCGGCGCGGCCACGCCCTTGCCCTTCAGCCGCAGCACGTCGCCGCTGGACGAGCCCGGCGGAACCTTCATCGTGACTCGGCCCGATACCGTCGGCACCTCGATCCGTCCGCCCAGCACCGCCTCGTCGATCGAGATCGGCAGCTCCACCTCGATGTCGTCGCCGTCGCGGCGGAACACGGGATCTGGCGCGACCGAAAGCTCGACGAGCGCGTCGCCAGGCGGCCCGCCGTTGAAGCCGGCCGCGCCCTTGCCCTTGAGCCGCAGCCGCGTGCCGGTCCTGGCGCCCGCGGGGATCGCCAGGTCGAGCACGGTCCCGTCGGGCATGGTGATCCGCCGCTTGGCGCCGCGCACCGCGTCGAGGAACGCCACCTCCAGATGGTAGCTCGCGTCGTGGCCGCGTATCGGCACGCTCTCGCCGCCATGGCGCCGGCGGAACAGGTCGGCGAACAGGTCCGAGGCGTCGCCGAAATCCTCGTAGCCGGCCGAACTGTGATAGCGCGCGCCGCGATCGCCCTCGGCATAGTGGCGATAGAACTGCTGCTCCGGCCGCTCGGCGCCGGATGCGTCGATCTCGCCGCGGTCGTAGCGGGCCCGCTGCTC
>JAGRKR010000710.1 GCA_020442225.1 Hyphomicrobiaceae bacterium
TCCTTCTGCACGAAATTGAACTTCGAGCGCAGATCCTCCAGCACGCGGTCTGTGCTGGAGTCGGCCTCGCTGCGGAAGCGCTCGACCTCGGCGATGGCCGCACGAGAGCGCATTTCGGCACCGCGGGCCAGCTCTTCGGCCGCCGAGCGTGCGCGCGACTCGGCTTCCGCCAGAGACCCCTCGATGGTGTTCGAGTAGCCGCTCATGACCGTGCCGAACTGCTGCGTGCGATCGGAGATGCGGTCGAGCAGGGCGCCGAGCTCCTGATGGCGTGTCTGCAGCGTCGAGTCGATCTTGAAGTTGGCGGCCTCGAGGGAGTTGGCGGCCTTCATGATCACCTGCCCCTGGTTCTCGAAGCGGTTGGTGATGCTGTTGATCTGGCCGAGCAGGTTCTCCGAGACGTTGCGCAGCAGCTCGGCCTGTCCGGCCAGGCCCTCGATCGTCTTGACCGACTGACGTGTGATGTTCTCGCTCGTGCGACGCACGGCGCTGATGCCGCGCATGAGGGTCTCGTCGAGCTCTCCGGCCTGCTTCTCCATGCTTTCGCCGAGCGCCTTGGCGTGCGTCTCCATGGCATTGGTGATGGAGCGGGCACGCTCGCTGACGGCGTTGTCCATGGCCATCGTGCTGCGCAGCAACGCCTCGTCGAAGGTGCGCAGGCGCTCGGTGAAGGCCGAGTCGATCTGCTTCGTACGCTCGAGCAGCTGCGCGTCGATCTGCTGGCCATGCATGGCGAGGGAGGAATTCAGCCCGTCCTGGTGCGCGGTGAGCGTGGCATCGAGCAATTGCTGGCGATTGGCCAGCGTGCTGTCGATCGCCTCGGTCTGGTCCGTGAGCAGCGTCTCGATGCGCGTGGCGTTCTGGCCGAGCGCGAGTTCGAGGCTCGAGGTGCGCTCGCTGAGCGTCGTCTCCAGCGTTTCGGTGCGCACGCGCAGCGCCGACTCGAGGGCCGCCAGATTGGTGCTGGCGCCGTCGATCAGGACGGTCAGCTTGGTCTGTTCGGCGCCGAGCTTGTCGATGAGCTGCGGCACCTCGCTGCCGAGGCGCGTGTAGATGGTGCTCAGCGTGTTCAGGAAGGCATTGCCAGACTCGCTGGTCAGCTCGGCGGTGCGGTCCGTCATCTGCCGCAGGGCGTGCTCGAGCTGGACTGCGACCTGCTGGAGGCGGTCGGTGGCCTGCTCGCTCACCGCCATGATCTCCCGCGTGACGTCCGAGCCGACGCCGCGCAGGGCTTCGCCGACCCGCTCGCTGCTGTTGCGCAGGGCGTCGCGCTCGCTCGCGAGATCCTCGATGAGATGGCGGATCCTGAGCTCGTTCTCGTCGTACGAGCGCTCGAGCTCCGCCACCTCGTTGTGGACGAGAGCTTCGAGCTCGCTGGCGCGGCCGAGGGCGCGGGAGACGGCCTCGTTCATGAACGCCACCTGGCGGCGCACGGACTGGCCGAGCGAGGCAATGGACTTCTCGGCCATGCGGTCGGGCTCGGCGAGCCGCACGGCGACCTCGGTCATGGCCGACGACATCAGGCGCAATTCCTGGGCGCGCCAGATGAGCATCGCGAGAAACCAGAAGATTGCGATGGGCACGATGATGGTCGCGGCGACCGTCAGCGCAGCCGGGCTCAGGAAGAAATCGGAAAGGGTGGGCGAGCGTTGCAGAACGCCCGAGATGAGCGCGCCACCGAGTGCGACGCTCAGCGCCAGCCAGACGCCCGAGGCGATGGCGGCGAACAGAAAGGGCTGTGACGAGGGCTTCTGCTGAAGCGCGAAGATGAGCCCGCCGATGGACGGGGAATCGTCATTGGCCGCCGCCACGTTGCCGCGCGGTGTGCCGGCTGGCCGCCGGCGCGCGGCGCGCCGCTGCGGCTCCGACACGGGCTGTCCGGGGGCTGGGGGATGCGGTCTGGACTCCGGTCCGGTGGCTGGCCCGGCCTGGCTATGGGGCGCCTGCGCGTCGGGTCGGGGCGGCGGCGGTAGCATCTCGCCGGCGGCAGGGCGTGCGTCCGGACCCGCGATCTCGTGGGCGTCCTGCCGACCGTCAGAGGTTTTGCTACGCTCTTGTGCCATGCGCCGGTCCGGATGCGAAAACGTGACAATTCGGCCGGAGGCACGGTCCCGAGGTGCAGTGTCGACCGGCCACGATGGGCGCCAAGCCTTTGAAGGAACAGCTGGCGCTATCGGTCCGGCCGGGTCGCCCGGGCAGTAAAGGAATCCCCCGATCCTCGTTTGGTTCTAGGTAGCGTTTGGGGCAAAAGCAAGATTCTATTTGCATAGTTTACGCTTGACAGTTGTCGTAACTGCAACGTTGGCCATGGGGCGTCAACGGAGGAAGCCTTAACGTGCCCTTGAGGCGTCCGGGGCCAGACTGTGGCTACGGCGTCATTGCTCTCCGCCATGGTGGGGGAGGGAGGGGCCGTCGGAGAGCGCGCGTGGCGGTCACGACCACAACCCCGGCATACCCGCGGACTGGCGAGGCCCCGCTCGACCTCGCATACCTCTCGCGCTTCACGCTCGGCAATCACGAGCTGGAGCAGGAGGTTCTCGAATTGTTCAGCGCGCAGGCACCGCTGTACCTGGAACGGCTGGCGGCGGCCGAGTGCCCCAAGAGCTGGGGGCAGGCGGCGCACACGCTGAAGGGGTCCGCTCTGGCGGTGGGAGCCAACGAGGTCGGCCGCCTGGCGCTTGCGGCCGAGCAGGAGGGCTTTGCCGCCGAGCCCGAGCGTCGCCGCCGCAGAGTGCAGGAGCTCGAGGCCGCGGTCGATCGCGTGGTCACGTTCATCGCCGAGGTTCTGGCGGCCCGCTGATCGCCCGGAGCGTGCGCGGCATCATGCAACTTGCCACGATGGGGCACGCTGTTTATCACTCCGGACCGGATATTTTGGCGCATTCGGCTGCTGATGGCCGGATGCGGCCCGGAGGAGTGCGCAGCCCACATGGTCAAGATCACCTTCATTCAGCCGGACGGCAAAGAGCAGACGGTAGAGGCCGAGCCCGGCATGACCGTGATGGAGGCCGCCAAGAAGAACCTCATTCCCGGCATCGAGGCTGAATGTGGCGGGGCCTGCGCCTGCGCGACCTGCCACGTCTATGTCGACGAGGCGTGGCGGGAGAAGACCGGCAGTCCCGCGGAAATGGAAGAGGACATGCTCGATTTCGCGTTCGACGTGCGCGAGGAGAGCCGTCTGTGCTGCCAGATCAAGGTGACGCCGGAGCTCGATGGGCTGCGGGTGCGGGTGCCCGAGAAGCAGTTCTGAGCTGCCTGCTGCCCGGCCGAGCGACAGGGGCCGCGCGCGATTGGCGATGCGGACATGCGCAAGCCCGTGGTATGCGGGCGGGCGTCGGGCAGGCGTGACGGAGCGCGACGACCGTCGCGCGAGGCCGGCTGTGTCCGGTAATCTGAGAGAGAGCACATGAGCGACAGCGATTCCGCCAATGCCGGCACGGTCGATACCGACGTGGTGATCATCGGCGCCGGTCCCGTCGGCTTGTTCGCCGTGTTCGAGCTCGGCCTGCTCGATATCAAGTCGCACCTCGTCGATATTCTCGACCGGCCCGGCGGGCAGTGCGCGGAACTCTATCCGGAAAAGCCGATTTACGACATTCCG
>JAGRKR010000711.1 GCA_020442225.1 Hyphomicrobiaceae bacterium
CTGCTGATCCCCGACGAGTTCCTGGCCAAGTACGTGCAGACCAAGACCAAGGTCGAGATCATCACCTGGAAGGGCCACTGCGAGGTGCACGAGCGCTTCACTGCCGAGGAGCTCGGCGCCTTCCGCGCGGCCAATCCTGGCCTCAAGATCATCGCTCACCCGGAATGTCCGCCGGAGGTCATCAAGGCGTCCGACTTCACGGGCTCGACCGCCGGCATGATCGACTGGGTGAAGACGAAGAAGCCCCAGAAGGTCATGCTCGTGACGGAGTGCTCGATGAGCGCCAACGTGGCGGCGGAGACGCCGGGCGTCGAGTTCATCCGGCCGTGCAATCTCTGCCCGCACATGAAGCGGATCACGCTGGAGAAGATTCTCGACAGCCTCGTCCACATGCGCCACGAGGTCACCGTCGATCCCGTGGTCGCAGAGAAGGCCAGGCGCGCCGTCGAGCGCATGGTCAACCTGACGAACTGAGCCGCTGACAGCTCGTTGCGAGGCGCCGGCATCACGTCGGCGCCTCGTGCGTCTTGCATGAGCGCCGGGAGGCGCAAGGCCATGGCGACCTCGCGGACGACCTCGGGCGGCATCGTCATCGTCGGCGCGGGCCTCGCGGGTCTCTTCACGGCGCTGAAGCTGTCGCCCCTGCCCGTCACCGTGCTCTCGCCCGTGCCTCTCGGCGAAGGAGCCTCCAGCACCTGGGCCCAGGGCGGAATTGCCGCCGCCGTCGGCGAAGGCGACACCACCGAGGCGCACGCGATCGACACCATGGCGGCCGGCGCCGGCATCGTCGATGAAGAGATCGCCCGCATGGTCGCCGGCGAGGCGCCCGAGCGCATCCGCGACCTCCTCCGCTACGGCGTACCCTTCGACCGCGACCTCGAGGGCCATTTCGTGCTGTCGCGCGAGGCGGCGCATTCGGCCAAGCGGGTCGTGCGCGTTTCCGGCGACCGCGCGGGTGCGGCCATCATGCAGGCGCTCATCGCCACCGTACGCCAGACGCCGTCGATCCGCGTCCTCGAGGGCTGGCAGGCCTGGGAGATCACCCCTGCCGGTGAGTACACCCTGCCGCCGCCCGACGGCGGGCCGTCATCGCTGGGCGCTCACCTGAGGGTGCGCATCCACAACGGGCGCGAGCGACACCGCACCACCGCGCTCGACGCTACGGCCGTGGTTCTCGCCACTGGCGGCATTGGACAGCTCTATGCGGTGACGACCAATCCCGCGAACAGCTGCGGGCAAGGCGTGGCGATGGCCGCACGAGCCGGTGCCGTGATCGCCGATGCCGAGTTCGTGCAATTTCATCCGACCGCGATCGACGTCGGCGCCGACCCGGCGCCGCTCGCCAGCGAGGCCCTGCGCGGGGAAGGCGCCGTGCTCGTCAACGCGGCCGGTCACCGGTTCATGCGCGACGCCCACCCCGACGCCGAGCTCGGGCCTCGCGACGTCGTGGCGCGCGCCGTCTTCCGCGAAATCCAGGCCGGGCGTGGCGCCTTCCTGAATTGCCGCACCGCAATCGGCAAGCATTTCCCGACCGCCTTCCCAACGATCTACGCGCACTGCCGGAAGGCCGGCATCGATCCGGCAACCGACCTCATTCCCGTGGCGCCGGCCGAGCATTTCCACATGGGTGGCGTGGCGACCGACCGGCACGGACGATCCTCTGTCCCAGGGCTCTGGGCCGTCGGCGAGGTCGCCTCGACCGGCCTCCATGGCGCCAATCGGCTGGCGTCCAACTCGCTGCTCGAGGCCGTGGTCTTCGGCGCGCGTGTCGCCGCCGACTTAGCCCGGGAGGTGAAGCGTGTCCGCGCGGTGGATATGACAGAGGTCGAGTCAACCGCGCGTGACAGCACGGCCTCGACCACGCCCGCCGACGTGGCGGCCGCCGTTGCGGCCGTGCGGCGCACGATGACGGACCTCGTTGGGGTCGAGCGCTCGGCGGCGAGCCTGTCGCGCGCGGTGCGCGCCCTCGATGACATCGCGCGGACCGCACCGTCCGATCCGGGCCTCTCGGCGATGCTGGTCACCGCCGAGGTCATCACCGCCGCCGCACTCGCCCGACACGAGAGCCGCGGCGGACACTACCGCACCGACTTTCCCGAGCCGCGGCCCGCACTGGCGCAGCGCAGCCGCCTGACGCTGCCGGACGTGGAGACCATCAAGCGCGCCACGCTCACCCGCCCCATCGCAGAGGAGCCGTCGTCATGAGCCGAGCCAGCCCGTGCCCACCCTTCGACGCGAGCCTGCCCGCCCCCCTCGTCGAGACCGCCATCATGGCGGCGCTTGCCGAGGATCTCGGCCTCGCGGGCGACGTCACGACGGACGCCTGCATTCCGGCAATGGCCCGCGCGAGCGCCGTCATCGCCACGCGCAAACCGGGCGTCATCGCCGGACTTCCGCTCGCCGAGGCGGCTTTCCGGCAACTCGATCCCGAGGTCTCCTTCTCCGTTGCGATCGCAGACGGGCAGCGGGCCGCCGCAAATGCAGTGGTAGCCCGCATCGAAGGCCGGGCGCGCGCCATCCTCACCGCCGAGCGCGTGGCACTCAACTTTCTCGGGCGGCTCTCCGGAGTCGCCACCTTGACGCGCGCCTATGCCGACGCCGTCGCGGGAACGAAGGCGCACATCATTGATACGCGCAAGACCACGCCGGGCCTGCGAGCCCTGGAGAAATACGCCGTCCGCGCCGGTGGTGGCATGAATCACCGCGTCGGCCTGTTCGACGCCGTGCTGATCAAGGATAACCATATTGCCGTTGCGGGCGGCATCGGCCACGCCATTGCCGCGGCCCGGGCTCGCTCCGGCCACATGGTCAAGATCGAGATCGAGGTCGATACTCTGGACCAACTCGCCGAGGTGCTGCGCCATTCTGTAGACGCAGTTCTGCTCGACAACATGACCGTTCCACAATTGACGGAGGCCGTGAAGCTCGTGGCTGGCCGCATCATCACCGAGGCATCCGGCGGCGTGTCCCTTTCAACGGTACGGGCCATTGCGGAAACCGGCGTCGATCTCATCTCCGCGGGCGCGCTCACGCACTCGGCGCCCGTCCTCGACCTCGGCCTGGACATCGACATCACCGGCCCGTGAAGCTATGCTCTCTGCCGAACGGACAAGGAACAGCCTGGGGCTCTGGCGCGCGCGGCAGCGGGCCAGGCGGGGGCGCTAAACAGGCTTAGACCAGTTCATGTACCTAGTGATCAGCTTGGTCTGCCTTGCGCTATTGGGAACCGGATTCTTTTTCTGGGGCCGCCGCATCGCGCGCCAGAAGAACCGCGATCCCCTGCTCTGGGGCGCCGTCAGCGCCCTCGTGCCGTTCGTCGGGATCAGCGTGCTCTCGGCGCTCAAGTCCAAGCGCCCGCCCCCGCGGACCCGCCCCGTGCCGAGCGACAGTGTCACCGACATCGCCCCCGGCGGCGCGACGCCACCGGCGGCCATCGAGGACCGCTGGCGCTTCCTCACGCTCTACGATCCCGACGTCATCTCCGCCATCAGCGAGGTCGCGCCGCTCGGACCGCGCGCCATCCAGGAATTGCGCGACGCCTATTTCATGACCGAGGACAAGCGCTACTTGCGGCTGATCGTCGATCGCATCCTGCAACAGGGGGCAGGCGGCGGTCTTGGCCAGCCCATCGCGAGCGCGCATGGCCAGCCGCGCCCCGATGCGGCTCTACATCAGCGTCCGGCCGGACTTGGCGCTAATGGCGAGCAGCCGCCGAGGCCGCCTCACGCGGCGCGTGCGCCTGGGCCTGTTATCCATCATCCGCCACCCCCGGATGCCCGCCGCCCTCACGCGCAGCCCCACGCTCACCACGCACCGCCCGCAGCGGCACACCCCGGCCATGCCATGGCTCCGCAGCAGGTCGCTCCGCCGCCACAGGCCTACGGCCGCCCCGATCGGCCGGGCAACGCCGAACCGCCTCGCCAGGCGCCGCCGCCGCCCGATGGACGCCGCGCCATGCCGCAGCACGGTGCCAATGGCGCGGGCAATGGCATGGCCATGGGACGTGGGCCCGCCCAGCCCCAGCGCGCGCCCGCGCCACCTCCGGCCCAACCCCACGCCTACGTCAATGGCGCCACGCCACCAGTCGCACGCGCGCACCCGGTGCAGGAGGCGCATCCGCATGGCGGAGCGCGCGGGCGCCCCGCCTACGCCCCCCACGACGTCCCGGAGACGGCGCCGCCCCGTCGCATGGAGGAGGCAGTCGACGCGGGCGCGCCACCGCGGCGGCACCATCAACCCGCGACGCATGAGAGCGTCCGCCCCCCACGGGAGAATAGTGCAGCGCCCCCA
>JAGRKR010000712.1 GCA_020442225.1 Hyphomicrobiaceae bacterium
AGCGCCACGTTGAGGCGGCGGCCGAGATCGGCAATGCGGCGCTGGCTTTCCTTATCCTTGCTTTCGGAGGCCTCGAGCGCCGCCTCGAGCGCGGCGATCTGGCGACGCAACGCCAGCAGCTGCGTGTTGAGCAGGTCGATTTTCGCCAGCGCATCCTTGGAGAGCTTCTTCTCGCCCTCGAGCTCTTTCGCGAGGCCCCTGGCGCGGGCGGCCGACTCACGCGCCTGCTCCTCGCCGATGCCGACGCGACCGGTCAGCCTGGCATTCTCGTCCCGCAGCGTCGACAGCGACGCCACGAGCGCCGCCAGCTCGTCCTGGAACGACTTGCCCTTGCCCTTCTCGAGCGCGAGCAGCTGCGTCAGCTCGGAGATCTGGCGTTCGAGCCTCTTGAGCGCGCTATCCTTCCCGCTGACCTCCTGCGTGGCGTAGTACTGGGCGAGCATGAAGATCGAGAGCAGGAAGGTGACCACGAGCAGAAGCGTCGAGAGAACGTCGACGTATCCCGGCCAGAAATCGCCACTGCCCGACGACCTGCGCGCGCGTGCATATGCCATGGCTCATTTTCCCCGCGTCTTGCCGACGTTGCCCGAAAGCTCGCGCAGCAGGGCGGCCACCTCCATCTGTTGCGAGGCCTGCTCGTCGACCCATTCGCGCACGACCTTCTGCTCGGTGCGCATCTGCCGCACGAGCTGATCGACCCCACGCGCCAGCTCCGCCAGGGCGTCCACAGAGGCGGCATGCTCGGGCGATGGGGCGGGCGCGCTGACACGATCGGCAAGTCCGGCGAGCGCGCGCTGGATCTCATAGAGCGCATAGCTCACGTCCTGCATCCCGCGGTCGGACGCGCTCGTTCCCGGCGTCAACTCCGTGATGGCCGACAGCCAGTCCTCGAGCTCGTTGTAGAAGCGATTGTGGGCCTGACTCGTCTGCAGATCGAGGAAGCCGAGCACCAGCGAGCCGGCAAGACCGAGCAGGGATGACGAGAACGCCGTCCCCATGCCGTTGAGCGGCGCCGAAAGTCCCTTCTTCAGCTCCTCGAACACCAGCACGCTGTCGGACTGCTTGGTATCGAGCGCGCCGATCACCTTGCCGACGGACGAGATCGTGTCGAGCAGTCCCCAGAATGTTCCGAGCAGCCCCAGGAACACCAGCAGCCCGACCAGATAGCGCGCGATGTCCCGAGCCTCGTCGAGGCGGGAGCCGATGCTGTCCATGATCGAGCGCATGGCGACGGTCGAAAGCGACAAGGCGCCCTTGCGGTCGCGCAACATCGTGGCCATCGGCCCGAGCAGCACAGGCTTGACCGACGTGGCCAGTCCGGGATCGGCGATGCGGAAGCTGTTGACCCAGCGGATCTCCGGGTAGAGCCGGATCACCTGGCGGAACGCATAGATGATGCCGATCAGGAGAACGCCGACGATGAGCCCGTTGAGACCGGGATTGTTGAGGAAGGCCACCTTGATCTGATTGAACAGGATCGAGACGATGAAGCCGACCAGAACGAGAAAGACGAGCATCCGGAACAGGAAGACCGTGGGCTTCGCCAGGCTCTTGTGAACGGCAACACCAGTTTGCTCCGCCGGTTTTGCCTTTGCCATCTGCTTCCCTCCTGCGCCGATACGACGGCCAGCTTACAGAAAGAGGCTTGCACGACAAAACGGGCGGTTTCTTGCTCTTGCCCGTCCGCGAGCGTCTACCTGCCTCCCTCGCCCAGCAATCCGAGCAGCCCTTTGTGGACCGCAGGCGCGCTGGCCAGAATGTCACCCGTCTCCAGCATCTGCTCGCCACCGGCGAGATCGCTGCACAAGCCCCCGGCCTCGCGCACGATGACGATGCCGGCCGCCATGTCCCAGGCCGAGATGCCGCGCTCCCAATAGCCGTCGAAACGGCCAGCGGCCAGCCAGGCGAGATCGAGGCTGGCCGCGCCGAAACGCCTGATGCCCGAGGACTCGCGCATCATGATTGCGCATTCCTTCAGGAATTGGTCATGGCCGGTCTTGCCGCGATGCGGAATGCCGGTCGCCACCACGCAATCGCTCACCGCGCGACGGGCGGACACCCGCAAACGGCGATCGTTGAGAAAGGCCCCCTTGCCTTTTTCCGCCGTGAACATGTCCTGCGTCACGGGGTTGTAGACGATGCCCGCGACCAGCTGGCCGTCCCGCTCGAGCGCGATCGAAATGGCGAAGTGCGGCATGGCGTGGAGAAAATTGGTCGTGCCGTCGAGCGGATCGACGATCCAGCGGTGCGACTTGTCCGCGCCCGGCACCTCGCCGCGCTCCTCCATGAGGAAGCAGTAGCCCTGGCGCGCCCTCGACAGCTCGTTGAAGATGATCTCCTCGGCCTTGTGATCGGCGGCCGTGACGAAGTTGCCCGGCCCCTTGATCGAAACCTGGAGCTGCTCGACCTCGCCGAAGTCGCGCGCCAGCGACCGCCCAGCCTTGCGAGCCGCTGTGATCATGACGTTCATCAAAGCCGAAGCAGGCATCGAATTCCTCGTGCGTATGACACCCGACCGGCCGCGTTCGACGGGGGGCAGTCTCGATCCGATCGGCACCGGCGAGCAGGCCGGGCCGCGCAACTGGCTCGATAGCATCGGAGCCTCGCCCCTGCCAGCCGTCGGAACCATCTTCTCGACTAATGGTTTGTCAGCGTGACCGCAAGCTCCCGGCCGGCTCCACACGGTGAATGCCCGCCTCCAACGGGGGAGCAGACCCCTGTGACGGCTCCTGCCACTATGGCATAGTCCGCGCGCATGCTTGGAAAGGTCGTACCATGCGCTTCGTGATTGTCCTACTGGCGGCTCTGGCCACACTCAGCCAGGGCGCCGCCGCCAAGGTCCCGGGTCCGCTGGTCAACGCGGACTGGCTCGCCGCCAATCTGGGCAAGGTGATCATCCTCGACGTGCGCGAGAACACCGCGACGTTCACGCGCGAGGGGCATGTTCCCGGTTCCATCGTCCTCGCATGGCGCAGCCTGCGGGCGCGGCGCGTGGAGAACGGCGTCACGCTGGATCACATGCTCCCCGACGCCGCGACCTTCACCGCGCTGATGCAGAAAGCCGGCGTCGACGCCGACAGCACCATCGTCATCGCCTCGCGCGGGCTCTCGCCCGAGGACATCTTCATGGCCACCCGGCTCTTCTGGCAACTGCGCTATTACGGCCACGACGATCTGGCCGTGCTCGATGGCGGCGTCACCGGCTGGATCGCTGCCGGTCGCAAGCTCTCGAAATCGCGCATCGCCCGCAAGCGCGTCGGCACATGGCGCAACAAGGGCGAACGGCGACATCTCCTGGCCAACACCGAGGACATCGTGCGCGCCGTCAAGACCCGCTCGCACGTGCTGACCGATGCGCGCCCCATGGACAACTATCTCGGGCTGCGCCATCCGCCCGGGCAGACGTCCGGACCCGGCCACATTCCCGGCGCCAAGTACGCCGACAGCACGCTCTTCCTGAGGCCTGTGCGCCCCCCCTATTTCCGCTCCAGGAGCGAACTCGCGCAGCTCATTTCAGGGCTCAGCCTGAAGCAGGATCGCCCGCTCATCACCTACTGCAACACGGGTGACTGGGCGAGCGGCGCCTGGTTCGTGCTGCACGAGCTGCTCGGCATCAAGGATGTCGCTCTCTACGACGGCTCCTGGCACGCCTGGACCAAGGACAAGAGCCGGCCCCGCGCCCGCTACAAGCTGGAATAGGGCGCGGCGGCGCGTCCGGCTGAACGCGAAGAGCCCTAGCGGACCACGTCGCCGACATGCCAGGCCTCGGCCGCCTTGATCGCCTTTAGGCGATCGGCCGGGGTCAGCTTCTTCACGAGCGCATCCAGGGCCGGGTCCTCGATGCCGCTCGCCGCCGCGATCAGATGCCACTTCGCGGCCTGGTAGAGATCCTTGCGGACGGCAAGGCCGTTCGCATAGAGCCGCGCCAGCCGGTTCTGGGCGACGGGATTGCCTTTCTCCGCCGCCGCGGTGAGATAGGCGGCAGCCCGCGGCACGTCCTTCACCAGCCCCCGCCCGCGCAGCAGCATCAGGGCATAATCGAGCTCGGCCTCCGGCATGCCGGCGTCGGCGGCGCGGGCGATCCAGCGAGCCGCCTCCAGTGCATTCGGCTCGACGCCGTGGCCGCGCAGGAAGAGCGCGGCGAGATCGTATTGGGCCGCCACCACACCATGCTCGGCCGCGTAGGCCAGATGCTGGGCGCCGCGCACGGGGTTCTCGGGCTTGCCGCGGCCGGCGATGAACATCAGGGCGAGATTGTAGTGGGCGAGTGCGTGCCCCTTCTCCGCCGCGAGCTCGAACGCCTTTGCAGCCGCAACGAAATCCTTCGGCACACCGCGCCCCTCAGTATAAAGCACGCCGAGCGCGAAGCTGCCCTCGACGTCTCCGAGCTCGGCGGCCCGCTTGTACCAGCGCGCGGCGGCGACGAAGTCCTGCGGTATTCCCAGGCCCTCCGCCAGGATGCGTCCGACGAGCGTATGGGCCGCCGGCACGCCCTTGGTCGCGGCGTCCCTGCCCTTCTCGAGCGCCGTCAGGTAGCGCCCCTGCTCGAACGACACATAGGCGGCTTCGGCTGGCGGCAGGCCCTTGATATCGGCAACCTTCGGCAGTTCCTTGCGCGGGGGAGCCGACTTGGCGCCCGGCTTGCGGACCCTGCCTTCACGTTTGGGCGTGACCTTGCGGCCCTTGGGCGCCTCGAGACGCGCCGACCAGGCGCTGGTTTCCGCGCCCACCGGCTCGGCTGCTCCGAGCGACAGCACAACGGCTGCTGCCAGAACGAGCGCGCTCTGTCCCGCTGCACGCCAGACCACCGACAAGCACTCCCTCACGCGACCTCCACCGCACCGATGCCTCGGCGCACCGCCGCAATCCGCCCCAGCGCCTGATCCACCGGCGCATCCGCGGCCAGGTCCACGATCACGAAGTCCGCGCCCGCTACCGCAAAGGTCTGGGCCGCCTCTTCGGTCGCCACACCCGCTACGACGCAGGGCACCTCGAAGATCTCCGCCCACCAGGCAACCTGATCCAGCAGATCGTCGGCATCGCCATCGCCACCGGCAAGCGAGAACGCCACGTAGTCGGCCCCAGCCTCGCCCAACGACATCGCCATATGCCGGGACAGCCCGACGTCGATGCCGACGATGGCGCGCTCCCCCAACACGTCCCGCGCGGCACGATAGGCCGCGACAGGCTCCACGCCGGCACCGATGTGAACGCCGTCGGCGCGGACGACGCGCGCCAGCTCGGCGTCGTCGACAATAAGGGCCGCAATGTTCTGTGCCTGCACCAACTCCACGAGACGCTTCAGCGCCCCGGCGTTGCCGGCGGAAGCGGGCGAGGACGTCAACAGCACGCAGGCCACAGCACCCTGCTCCAGCACGGCGCCCAGCAGATCGGCCTGCCCCTGACTGACCCCCTCCGCCCCGAGCTTCAGGCAGATCCGACAATTCGTCTGTGAGCGTCCCACACTCGTCTCTCTCTTCGTTCTCTCGTCCAGGACCCGACAGCGGACCTGTAAGCCGCAGTGTACAGCTCCGGCGCCGGCGCTTTGCGCCTCCACCCCGTTGCCAGGGTCCCCAAGGCATAACGCATGGCCAAATCAGGCGAAACCGGGGCTGCCCGCATCGACCGCCGGACCATTGCGGCACGTGGGCACCACACCAAGAACGTTAAGAGAACAAACGCTTGACCTGAAGCCCGCTCCTGGTTATGTTCTTTGTATGTTCTGCGTGCGCGTTGCCCATTCCAGCCCCCGGAAGAGACCCGCCCCCATGCGCACCTATCTCATCACCTACGACCTTGCTGCCCCGGAATTCGCACAGCCCTTGATCGCCAAGCAGATCATGCAGATCGGCCAGACCTGGGCCCGGCCCCTCGAAACGGCCTGGCTGGTCCGGACCGAGCTCGAGCAGGCCGAGCTCGAGCGTAAGCTCGGCCCCTATTTCGACGAGGATGACGCCCTCATCATTCTCGCCGTTGAGAGCGGTGTCGGGCTGGTCAATACGTCCGTGCGCTGGTTTCCCCGCCGCACGCGCCCCTCGCGGCCGAGCGGCCCGCGGAACGTCGTGACCTTCCCCTACCTCGCCGCCGCCACGGCCAAGCCTGCGCGAAACGACGCCCCGCACTCGCTGGTCATGGTGCCCAAGCAAGGAAATTCGCGATCAGCCTGAGGCCGAGCTTCTGGCTTTTTTCGGGATGAAACTGGGTGCCGGCCATGTTGTCGCGCGCGACCATGGCCGTCACCTCCCCCCCATAGTCCGTGACGGCGGCGATATCCGCGCCATCCTTCGGAACGAAATGGTAGCTTTGCACGAAGTAGGGGTTCAGCCCATCGGGCCCGGTGGGAATGCCGGACAGCCGTGGGT
>JAGRKR010000713.1:0-3902 GCA_020442225.1 Hyphomicrobiaceae bacterium
CGCGCTCTTCCCCCACATGACGGCCGCAGAAAACGTCGCCACGCCGCTCCGCCATCTGCCGCCGGACGAGCGCACGCGCCGCGCCCGCGAGCTGCTCGACCTGGTCAATCTCAAGGGGCTGGAGGAACGCCGCCCCGAGGCGCTCTCCGGGGGGCAGCGCCAGCGCGTCGCCCTGGCGCGCGCTCTCGCCCGCGAACCCGCGGTCCTCCTGCTCGACGAGCCGTTCTCCGCCGTCGATCAGATGACGCGCGAGCGGCTGAAACGCGAGCTCGTGGCGCTGCGCGCGCGCTTGCGCATTCCCATCGTGCTCGTGACGCATGACCTCAACGAGGCCGTCGCGCTGGCCGACCGCATGGTCGTGCTCTATCGCGGCGAGACGCTGCAGGAGGGACCACCGGAGGACATCCGCCAGCGGCCCTTGAGCCCCATCGTGGCGCGCCTCGTCGGCCAGACCAACGTCTTTCACGGTACCGTCGTCCGCTCATCGGCGCCGGGCCGGCATGGCCTCATCGCCTGGCGTGGCCATCAGGTCGAGGTCGTGAGCACGGGCGACTTCGCCGAGAGCAGCAACGTGTCCTGGCTCGTGCCGTCGGATCACATCGTGCTGCATCGCCGCGACCGCCCCTCGCTCGGCGAGCGCGAGAACCCCGTCAGTGGCACCATCGTCGAGATGGCTGGCATGGGCGAGCAGACCTCCATGCTCGTGGCCGTGGCAGGGCAGACCAGCGAGCACGACAGGAGCACACTGAACTTCAGGGTTCCAACGCATACCGCACGCCGCAACCAGCTGGCGCCGGGCGTGGTAGTCACCCTCTCTCTGCTCGCCGCGGGCATTCACCTGATGCCGCCGGAAGCGGCGGCGGGCGGGCCATAGGCGCCACGGGTCTCTGATCTGTCCGTCGCCATCGCCCGGTGGCCGGCGCGCGCCGCGTCAGTTCGCGTAGATGTTGACCGTGCGGCGCGTGCGGCCGATCCAGTAGAGCGCTATGCCGAGCATCGCCAGGAGCACGAATGTTGGAATGCTGATCAGCGCCGTCAACGGGCCGTCCCACACACCGGCGCCAAGCGTCGTCCGCACCCAGGCTTCGCTGGCGGCGTATGAGCCGGGTGCGATCGCCCGCCAGTGCGCGGAGAACGGCGTCGGCGCCAATCCCAGCAGACCACCGTTGCTGCGCACGATGTCGGACGCCAGCGCGATCACGGCCAGCACGAACGACCAGCCACCGAGCATGCGCACCGCGAAGAGGACGCCTGGACGCAGCAGGAGGCGTCCCAGAAAGCGCAGCAAACGGCCTATCCAGTGCACGATGAGCATGTCGCGATGATTCCCGCTCCTGTCGCTCGCCTGATTTCGAGTGACGCAGTGCCGCGCCATTGTCAACTCCCCGCTCGGACCGTTGCAGATGTGCGTCGCTTGCCCACCAACTTGGCGGCGGCCCGTTGCAGAACCGGTGTCGAGATTGTCTCGCCTGCCGGACGGGACTAAGGTCAAGTGCTGGCTGATGAGCGATTTTGACCTGTGTTTGTCGTGGGGGGGTCGTGTTGCGCTCGATTTGCACGAAGGCCGTTTCATTGTTTCTTTTTGCAGCGGCTCTCGCCGCAGCTCTCGGAATGCCGAGCCGCGCCGAGCCGTCCTCCGGGCGCGTCGTCAAGGCCAGCAAGGCATCCGTCCCGAGCGCCGAGCGCAGGCCACGCTCACTGACGATCGCCGTTGTCGGCGACTCGCTCGCCGACGGCATGTGGGCCGGCCTCTACCGCACCGTCCAGCGCGACAAACGCTACAAGATCTACCGCGGCGCCAAGAATTCGGTCGGCTTCACCGGCTCCGACCTCACCGACATGATCGATAGGGCCTTCGCCAAGGGGCCGGTGCACGCCCTCGTCATGATGATCGGCGCCAACGACCGCCGCAGCTTCTTCATCGGCAGCCGCTCCCACGCGCTGCTCGGCACGCCCAAGTGGGTCGAGCTCTATCGCGGGCGCATCGAACGATTCATGGACCACGCGGCTCGACGCAAGGTGCCGCTCGTCTGGATACTCCTGCCGGTCATGCGCGAGGATGACGCCAACGTCGATGCCCGCCGGGTCAACGACATCGTCACGGCCGCGGCGCACAGCCGCCCGCTCGTGCTGCTGCTGCCGACGTGGGAGCTGACCGCCGACGCCAAGGGCCGCTATACGGCCCACTTCAAGGACCGCGACGGCAAGATGCAGCTCATGCGCATGTCGGACGGCGTGCATTTCACGGCGCCGGCCTACGAGCTGATCGCCGATCGCGTCCTGGCGCGCCTGCGCGAGGCCTCGCCGCACTTCCGCACGCTCGCAGAGGGCGCGGCGCATTAGCTCACGATCGGGGCGCCCGGCATGACGACCGCGATCCAGGCGACAGACAGGCCATCGGTGCAACGATGCTGCGGACGCGCGTGGCGCATGGCTGCGGCGATGTCGGTCGCGCTGCTTGTGGCCCTCGCCAACGCACAGGACGCGGCCGCCCAGTCGCCGCCACCGCCTGCCACCAAGGCCTCCGAGGACGCGAACGGCCATCCCCTGGCCTCGTTCCACGCCGGCCTCGCCGCGCTCGAGCGTCGCCGGACCAGCCGGCTCACCATCCTCCAGCTCGGCGACAGTCACACGGCCGGCGACATGCTCTCCGGTCGCCTGCGTGAGCGCTTGCAGCGGCGCTTCGGCAATGCCGGCCGGGGCATGCTGCCACCCGGCGAGCCCTTCATCTACTGGCGTCCCCACGGCCACGTCGTCGTCCAGGCCGGCGACTGGACCGTGCTTTCGAGCCACGGCGCCAAGCCCCCGCCCGCCGCCTATGGGCTCTCGGGCTTCGTGCTGCGCGGCACGACCCCCGTCGAGGAGATCCTCGTCGCTTCGCGGGACGACAAGGGCACCTTCGACAGCGTCGAGGTCGGCTATCTGACGCGCCCCGATGGCGGCCGCCTCGACGTTCTCATCAACGGGCGCCGCTTGCGCTCGCTCCAGACGCGCGCCGCGGGCCGCACGCACATCCGCCGCGCCATCGCGCTGCCGCGTGCCAGTCGCGAGCTGGCGCTCGTCCCGCACGGCGACGGTCCGGTCGACATCACCGACTGGTCCTTGCTGCGCGCGTCGCCGGGCATCGTCGTCACCAGCCTCGGCATCCCCGGCGCGCAGATCGGCGTCATGTCGCGTTGGCACTGGCCATCGGTCGAGCGCGACATCCGCCACCTCGCGCCGCGCCTGCTGATCCTCGCCTTCGGCACGAACGAGGGCTTCGGGTCGCTCGCCGGTCTCGCAGGCTACGCCTGGATGTTCGAGCAGCGGCTCGCCCGCCTGCGCCGGGCGGCGCCGGACATGAGCGTCGTCGTGCTCGGACCACCTGACGCCAACCGTTTGCCGAGCTATTGCGATGCCGCCCGCGCCCAGGCGGATGCGCGCCGCTGCCAGCCGCTGACGCCGGAGGAGATGCGAGACTATGACGCCCTGATCGCCGCCAGGAACCCGCGCCTGTGCCACTGGCACACTCCGCCCGGGCTGGCGCTCGTGCGCCGGGCCCAGCGTCAGGCCGCCCAGCGCCAGGGCGCGCTCTTCATCGACTGGGCCGAGCTGCAGGGCGGCCCATGCGGCGCCGACGCCTGGACCCGCAGCGGCCTCGCCGCCAAGGACCGCGTTCATCTCACGCGGGAAGGCTACCACCGCACGGCCGACCATCTGCTCGCGCGCATTCTCGACGGCTACCCCGGCCGCTGAGGGGCCCGCACATGGTCTTCCCGACGCTGAGCTTCCTTCTCTTCTATCTCGTCGTCTGGCCGGCCTCCTGGCTGCTCGTCGTGCTCCGGCAGCACCTGCTGCACAAGCTCGCCATCATCGCCGCGAGCTACGTGTTCTACGCCTTCTGGAACTGGCGGCTCGCGGGG
>JAGRKR010000713.1:3995-4638 GCA_020442225.1 Hyphomicrobiaceae bacterium
TCGCCTGCAACTTGGCCCTGCTCGGCTTCTTCAAGTACTACGGCTGGTTCTCGAGCGAGCTCAACGCCCTGCTCACCGCGCTCGGCGTCGGTCGGGAGCTGCCGCTTCTCGAGATCATCCTGCCCATCGGCATCTCCTTCTTCACCTTTCAGGGCATCTCCTACGTTGTCGATCTCTACCGCGGCGATCTCGACCGACCCCGCGGACTCGTCGACGTCATGTTCTTCATCTCGTTCTTTCCGCACCTGGTCGCCGGACCCATCGTGCGTGCGGCGAGCTTCCTGCCGCAGCTCGAGCGCCCGCCCGATCCGAGCCGCGTGTTCGTCGGTCTCGGCGTCATGCTCATCCTGTGGGGCGTGTTCAAGAAGGCGGTCGTCGCCAACTGGCTCGCGGTCGGCCTGGTGGACAAGGTGTTCTTCGACCCGACGGCGTTCGGCACTCTCGACCTCATGGCAGCGGTCTACGGCTATGCCGTGCAGATCTACTGCGATTTCTCCGCCTATTCCGACATCGCCATCGGCGTTGCAGCGCTTCTCGGCTACCGCTTCCAGCGCAACTTCAACCAGCCCTACCGGGCGCAGTCGGTGGCCGACTTCTGGCGGCGCTGGCACATGTCGCTGTCGAGCTGGCTGCGCGACTACCT
>JAGRKR010000714.1 GCA_020442225.1 Hyphomicrobiaceae bacterium
GCGGGCGATCAAGAAGGCGCAGGGCGGCGACTCCGAGGCCTATGAGGCCATCCGCTACGAAGGCTACGGCCCCGGCGGCGTCGCCGTCATCGTCGAGACCCTGACCGACAACCGCAACCGCACGGGCGGCGGCGTACGGGCGGCCTTCACCAAGCACGGCGGCAATCTCGGCTCCACCGGCGCCGTCTCGCACATGTTCGCGCGCGTCGGCGAGATCGTCTTCGCGCCGGATGCCGGAACCGCAGACGCGGTGCTCGAGGCCGCCATCGAGGCGGGCGCCGACGACGTGCAGTCGGATGCCAACGGCCACATCGTCACGTGCGCCTTCGACGGCCTCGGCGCCGTCGCGGCAGCCCTCGAGAAGTCGCTCGGCGCGCCGACCTCGGTGAAGCCCGAGTGGCGGCCGCAGGTATCGGCGCCCGTCGACGAGGAGCAGGCCCGGAGCATCCTCAAGCTCATCGCCACGCTCGAGGACGACGACGACGTGCAGGCCGTCTACTCGAATTTCGAGGTGGACCAGGAGGTCCTGGCCAAACTGACGGCGGCCTGAGCCGACGCGCGAGCCCGGTTATTCGCACCGACGACCGGACCGACTACTTGAGCAGGAAGGCGGCGGCCGTCAGCCCGGCGCCGCCGAGCAGGCCGGCAAGCGCCAGCTTGCCGACGATCTGCGCGATCACGTGCCGGATACCGAGCCCGGCGATCTTGCGTGCGCGGCCGACGTGCGAGCCGGCGCGAACCTCGTCGAGGTGACGGCCCATGTCCGTCTCGGCGAAGCCCTTGCCGCGCCGGCGCGCCACGTCCCAGGCCGCGTCGACGGCCAAGTCCGTGACGCTGTTGCGGCCGGCCCAGCGGCGCATGAGCAGCGCCACGATGATGATTGTGACGCCGGCCATCAGTAGAATCGGGTGTCTCATCTCGCTCTCCCGCCGATATCTCTGTGCGCGCTCCCGTGAGCGGAGGATGCCAGACGCCGGACATGCTATCCAGGGCGCATGATGGGAAACTCGATTCGCATTATCGGCATAGATCCGGGGCTGCGCCGCACGGGCTGGGGCGTGGTCGAGTCGGATGGCGTCCGGCTCGCCTACGTCGCGAGCGGTCACATCACCTCCCAATCGGACGAGACGCTCGCCTACCGCCTCCGCGAGATCTACGAGGGGCTGTCGAGTGTGCTCGCCGCTTTCGCTCCGCGTGAAGCGGCTGTCGAGGAGACGTTCGTCAACAAGGATGCCCGTGCGACGCTGAAGCTGGGTCAGGCCCGCGGCATCGCGCTGCTGGTGCCGGCGCTCAAGGGCATCGCCGTCAGCGAGTATGCGCCGAACGTCATCAAGAAGACCGTGACCGGGGCCGGGCATGGCGAGAAGCGGCAGGTACAGGCCATGGTCGGCTTCCTGCTGCCCAAGGCGAAGTTCGACTCCGCAGACGAGGCCGACGCGCTCGCCATCGCCATCTGCCATGCCAGCCATCGCAGTTCACCGGCGGCGCGCCTTGCCAGGGAGGCCCGCGCTTGATCGGCAAACTCAGAGGCAAGGTCGATGCTATCGGCGAGAGCCACGCCATCATCGACGTCAATGGCGTCGGCTACGAGGTACAGCTGTCCTCGCGCACCCTGCGCAGCCTGACGCTCGGCGGCGAGGTCTCGCTCACCATCGACACGCACGTCCGCGAGGACGCCATCCGCCTGTTCGGCTTCGCGAGCGAGGTCGAGCGAACCTGGTTTCGCACGCTCCAGTCCATTCAGGGCGTCGGCGCCAAGGTGGCGCTTGGCGTTCTCGGCACGCTCGGTCCTCAGGATCTGGCCAATGCCATTGCGCTCCAGGACTGGGCGGCCGTGGCGGAGGCCCCCGGCGTCGGCAAGAAGCTCGCGCAGCGGATCGTGGCGGAGCTCAAGGACAAGGCGCCGGCGCTGTCGGTGGCCGGTCTCGTGGTCCCGGCGACGGGCGCACGCGATCGTGCCGCGCCCGCCGACGGCAATGCCTCGGCGGAGGCGATATCGGCGCTGGTCAATCTCGGCTACAACCCCGGGCAGGCCAGCCAGGCGATCGCCGTGGCGCACAAGGAACTCGGTGCGGAGGCCGATACCGCCAAGCTCATCCGCCGCGGCCTGCGCGAGCTGGCCCGCTAGAGCGGCCACCCCCTCGAGGAAAGCTCTCCGCGCGTCCGGCGCAGGCAGAGGCGCGCGGCCCAACTCATCGTGACCTGGCATGCGAGCGCCGCGGCCGGTCACGCTTGCGCGTGCCGTCCGCGGCGACGAGGTTCCCGGTGGCCTGTGTCAGATGCGGAAGACGGCCCCGGCGACCGAGCGGGCGCGCTCACGCACGCGGCCCCCGTCATTGCCGGACTTCACGATCCAGCGGCCGTTGGAGGC
>JAGRKR010000715.1 GCA_020442225.1 Hyphomicrobiaceae bacterium
ACCGTCGAGGCGATCGACAAGGCCATGAAGCTCGGCGCCAACCATCCGATGGGGCCGCTCGAGCTGGCCGACTTCATCGGTCTCGATACCTGCCTGTCGGTCATGCAAGTCCTCTACGAGGGCTTGGCGGACTCCAAGTATCGGCCGTGCCCCCTGCTGGTGAAGTATGTCGAGGCCGGCTGGCTCGGTCGCAAGACCGACCGCGGGTTCTACGACTATCGCGGCGAGAAGCCGGTGCCGACCCGCTGAGATCGGCGCCGCCGGTCTTGGGGCCGGCGAGGGGCGCGCGATGTCCGTTCCACACGGAATGGGTGGTCGGCCGCGTATGGCAATCACCACTCGCTTGCCACGGCGTCGGCAAAGCCTACACTCTCCGCGTAATCACGCGACGCTGACGCTGCGCCCGGCATGCTCTGGTGCGCGGGCGGCCGACAGCGTGCGATCACGCAGCTAGTGGAGGACTGCACGCCCATGAGCAACATCGCATTTCCGTTCGTCGAGGTTCCGGCAGGGCGCGTGGCGCCGAAGCCGCGCAAGTCGGGCCTCACGATGTTCGCCGACTACGGCATGACCCTGGAGCAGACCGAGTCGCTCATGCGGTACGCCGGCGGCTTCGCGGACTTCGCCAAGATCATGGTCGGTACGGCGCGCCTCTACCCGCGCGACTATCTCAAGGAGAAGCTGGCGGTCTATAAGAAGGCGCAGGTGCGCCCGTTCATCGGCGGTCAGTTCGCCGAGTACGTGCTGGCCAACCAGGGGCGCCAGATCATGCCGCGCTTCTTCGCCGAGGCGGTCGAGCTCGGCTTCGAGACCATCGAGATCTCCGACAATTGCGTGCCGCTGAAGGATGAGACGCGCGTTGCGCTGATCCAGGAAGCGCGGGCGGCGGGACTCTCGGTGCTCGGCGAGGTCGGGGCCAAGGACCGCAAGTCCGAGGCGCACGAGCTGGTGGCCCAGGCCAAGATCGCGCTCGACGCCGGCGCCGAGATGGTTCTCGTCGAAGCGGCCGAGTTCCTGGAGGGCGGCAAGCTCAAGGTCGATCTGATCGAGGAGCTGTCGAAGAAGCTCGACATGACCCGGGCGATGATCGAGCTGCCGGGGACCTGGATCAGCGGCGTCAGCCTTTCACAGGTCGAGGACATCAAGAAGCTGCTGGTGAAGACCTTCGGTCCCGACGTCAATATCGCCAACGTGAAGCCCGAGGATCTCATGGGCATGGAGGCGATGCGTTGCGGCCTGTGGACCGTTGGTCCACACGTCGAGGACCCCGTCTGAGCGCCGCCCGCCCCTGCCTTCACAGCGAAAGCAGGGGCGCGGCGGTTTCGTGTCCGAGGCCTGCGATCAGGGAATGATGTAGACCGGGCTCGTCCAGGCCTGGTGGCCGTCCTCCTGGGTGAGACGCATGTAGAGTGCATTGTCCCGCTGAGGATCGATCTTGAAGGTATGGCTCGCCTTCAGCGCCCAGGTCTCGTTGACGTCGGGCAGCCTGAAGACGCGGAGCCGGCGCCCGAGGCCGCCGAGATCGACGACGTGATCCTCGAGCCCGATGTCGGCGATCTTCAGCTCCTTGCAGACCAGATTGGTCGTGATGTCGAGAAAGCCGGCGCTCGCGTCCTCGAGCCAGATGTCGAAGCCTGAGAAATTGCCGGTCGTGACCGTATCGACGTCCACCTGCGAACCGTCGTCGCCGAGCTTGAGCGGCTTGTCGGCGTTGAAGTGGTTGATCGCCTTCGCCTTGAGGAAACGATTGCTCTTGAGGCGCACCGTACCCTTCCAGAGCACCTCGCGTCCGCGCCCGCGGTACTCGGCGCCTTCGAACAGCACGCGGATTCGGTTGCCGAGCTTGCTCTTGTCGTAGCCGCGCACGACTGCCACCGGCTGGTCGTTGTGGAAGAAGGTGACGCGCTCGATCGGAGTGGCGCCGAGGGCCTCGACATCGAGGCGGACCGTATCGCCCTTCACGCGAGCGATGTCGCCGACAAGCGCCGTCTCGGCCTTGGTGCTGGTGACCGGGCCGAGCAGAGGATCGTCGCTCAGCACCTCGGCGCCAGCGCCGAGATGCGCCTTGGCGTCGATGAACAGCCGCGTGCCAGTGGTCCCGTAGGTGCGGCGCGCCTTGACGGCCGTGAACAGGGCGTCACGATCGAGCTTCGGCATCATGTAGCAGGTGAGCCCGCCGATGGCGCCGAAGTTCGAGGCGCCCGGATGCGCGGCGCCGGGACGGCCCTTGTGATCGTCGCTGTGGCAGACGATGCCGACGCGATAGCCGAGCTTGATCGCGTCGTGCAGCATCCATTCGAAGGTGCCCCAGCAGGAGTGGATCTCGACCGCCCGCTCCAGCCGGCCATCATGGCCGACGCCGATGTCCGCGTAGCGGCCGCCGACGTGCGCCAGCACGATCGCATCCTCGTTCTCGAGCGCCTTGAACAGGTCGTTGACGTGATGGCAGTCCGTGTCGCGCGGTGCGTCGAGCAGCACGCTCGACGAGCGGCGGATGGGCCGGCCCTCGGTGCGGTAGAAGACGTTACGGTCGCCGCCCATGCCGGTGTTGCCCGACCACTCGTAGCCGGGCAGCGCCACCATGTGACCGGGCTTGTCGTACTCGCGGGCGAGACGGTTGATCTCCTCCCACAGGTCGTCGCCGATCTGGAAATCATTGCCCTGGTGACCGACGATGTCGATGAAGGCCTTGTCGCGGGCGAACGCGAAATACTCCTGAACGGTGCCGGTGCCGACGGTCTCGCCGCTCTGGCCGTGCAGGTCGCCCCAGAAGTGTACGAGGTCGGCCGTGTCGACGACGCGCATCGGGTTCGAGCGCACCAGCAATTCGCCGGCCTCGTTCAGCATATCGATACGCAGGTCGCCGGTGCCGGCGAGACGCAGACCCTCGATCACCGGTGGCGACTTGCCTGCCTCGAAGGTCACGGTCTCGGGCAGGCCCTCGACCGGCATATTGGCCTTAAGGCGGACGCGATGCGCGGCCTTGTCGGAGACGTTGCCCCAGCGGTCATCGGCGACGAGGCAGAGGCGGAAAGGCTCGCCCTTGCGCCGCAGCGTCGGCAGCAGGGCCTTGTAGCGCCGGGGCGGCCCCGACACGAGCTTGACGATGGGCGACTTAGCCAGCTCCACGAAATCGTAGGTGGCGAAGGCGTCGCAATAGACCTTGAAGACGAACTCGGTCTCGACGGCAGTCTGCAGGCGATAGCCGGGGGAGCCCTTGCGCGTGTCGCCGAGCCGCACGGTGATCGTCTCGCCGGCTCTCAGGAAGCCGCGCCCGACGCGGACCTGCAGGGTATTGGGATAGGGACGGATGTTGTTGCGGGTGAATGAGAGCTCGAGCGCGGCGCCGTTGCTCGCTTCGGCCGTGCAGTAGTTGGGCGCGCGGGGATCGGTGAACTGGAGCTTGCCGGAATCCGATGCGGTGCGATAGCAGATCTTGATGCCACCCGTGTCGTCGATGCCGAACTTACCGGCTGTGAAGGTGATCGTGACGGGTGCGAACGAGCCGGCCTCGAGTGGGCCTGCGGGCTCGATGACGGCGGTGCCGATCTGGTCGCGTTGATAGGTCGAAAACGGCATTGGTCCTCCCTGTTCTGCGGTGTGCGCGTCTTGATTGGTGTCGATGATGGTGGATGGTGGCGGGGCCGGGCCCTGGGGGCTCAGCGGCGGCGGGGTTCGTCCTCCTCGAGTGTGCGCGCTTCCTCCGGCAGCATGATCGGCATGCCGTCGCGGATCGGGTAGGCGAGACGAGCGGCGCGGCTGACGAGTTCCTGGCGCTCGGCGTCGTACTCGAGCGAGGTCTTGGTCACCGGGCAGACCAGCAGCTCGAGAAGCTTGGGGTCGATCTTGCGAGCGCCCTGCTGGTGAGGCTCTTCGTGCCCGGATCGCGCGGTGGGTGGTTCGATCATCGGCCTGGGCATTCCTTTGTGTTCGCGGCGCCGCGAGGTGGTGACGGCGCCTACTGGATGGCGCTGCCGGAGCCGTCGTCGGGCTTCGCCCGCTCCATCCTGGCAAGCGCGATCAGCACCTCGGCCCGCTTGGCGAGATCGATGGCTTCGAGCAGCGCCTGTTTCTCCTCAGGGCCATAGGGGCTCATGAGGGACAGCGAGTTGACGAGAAACTCCGTGGTGGCCCGGTTGATGGCGGTCCAGTCGGCGTTGAGGTGGTTCGCTTCGAGATAGCGCTTGAGCACGTCGAGGAGCGCCGGGCGATCGACATCCGCCTCGCCGTGGCCGGTCTCGAAGTCGTCGACAAACCGCTCGGCAGTGATCTGGCAAATGCGGTAGGGCGTGGTCGAGGCCAGCTCGGCCGTCACCTCGAAGCGGGCAATGCCGGTCAGCGTAATCAGTCGGCGGCCGTCCTCGACCTCCTGATAAGACGTGATGCGCCCGGCGCAGCCGATCTCCCGCAGGGGGGCGGACTTGCCGCGGGGGGACTCACCCTCATCCGCAGTTTGCGCCGGCTGGATGATGCCGACGATGCGATCGCTCGCCAAGGCGTCGTCGAGCATGGTGAGGTAGCGCGGCTCGAAAATGTTGAGCGGCAGGCTGGCGCGCGGCAGCAGGATGGTGCCGCGCAGGGGGAAAACCGGAATGCGCTTCGGAAGATCGTCCGGTCCGCGATACTGTGCCGTCAATCCCAAAGCGCGTCTCCCTGGAGCCTGTCCTGTACATCGGTCCAGGACTTATCGTCGTCGTGCGGCCGCTGGCCCCTCAGGAGAAGAGCAGCGCCGACAGCCGGCGGCGGCCATCGAGGGTCACGGGATCATCCGAACCCCAGGCGTCGAAGAATTGCACGAGCTGCTTGCGGGCCGCCTCGTCGTTCCATTTGCGGTCGCGGCGCATGATTTCCATGAGCTCGTCGACGGCCGCACCGTGCTCCCCGGCAGCCGCCAGCGCGACGGCAAGGTCGTAGCGCGCCTGATGGTCCGCAGGATTGCCCGCGACGGCCGCGCGCAGCGGGTCGATGTCGCCGGCGCTGTCTGCTTGACGCTTGAGCGCGATGGCGGCCCGCACCCCGGCGATCGGGGCGCTGTCCTCCTTGCCCGGCGGCACCAGCTTGATGGTCTGCTCGGCGCGCTCCAGGTCGCCCGACTTCAGATAGCAGCGAGCGAGGCCCGCCAGTGCGCCGAGATTCTGACTGTCCTCCTTGAGGATCGCGGCGAAGATCTCCGCGGCGGTCTGCAGGTCGTCCTGCTCGAGCGCGGTGTTAGCGGCCTCGATCGCGGCCTCGATATCGTCGGCGCCCTCGGCCTGGAGCAGCCGGTCGATGAAGGCCTTCACCTGGCTCTCCGGCAACGCGCCCATGAAGCCGTCGAGCGGGCGACCGTCGCGAAAGGCGTAGACGGCCGGGATCGACTGCACGCGGAGCTGGCCGGCGATGGCGGGATGGTCGTCGATATTCATCTTGACGAGCTTGATCTTGCCCTTGGCGGCGCGCACGAGCTTCTCGAGGATCGGCGTCAGCTGGCGGCAGGGGCCGCACCACGGCGCCCAGAAATC
>JAGRKR010000075.1:0-4137 GCA_020442225.1 Hyphomicrobiaceae bacterium
TCGACGAGGCCCAGGACACGAGCCGCCTGCAATGGCGCATCGTCGAGGCGCTGGCGAACGAGTTCTTCTCCGGCAGCGGCGCGCGCGACACGCCGCGCACCATTTTCGCGGTGGGCGACGAGAAGCAGTCGATCTATGGCTTCCAGGGCGCCGTGCCGGAGATGTTCGCCGAGATGGCGAAGGCATTCGAGCAAATGACGCAAGGTGCCGGCGCGGGCTGGCGCCAGGTGCCGCTGACGCTCTCCTTCCGCTCGACGGCGCCCGTTCTGGAAGCCGTCGACCGCGTCTTCTCGGATCCCGCTCGCACGCCTGGTCTCGACAGCGGCAGGGACAAGGTGCGCCACGCCGCCAATCGCATCGGCCAAGCCGGAGTGGTCGAGCTCTGGCCCACGGAAAAGCCGGTGGAGAGCAATCCGGGCGCCGCCTTCGCGCCGTTCTCCGATACGGCCGCCAAATCGCCCGCCGTCCGGCTCGCCGAGCGCATCGCCGATCATATCGCCGGCTGGCTTTCCCGCAGCGAGATGCTCGCCTCCCAGGCGCGGCCGATCCGGCCGGGCGACATCCTCATCCTCGTGCGCAAACGCCAGCCGTTCGCCGAGCCGATGGTGCGGGCGCTGAAAGCGCGGGACATTCCCGTCGCCGGCTCCGACCGGATCGTGCTGACCGAGCAGATCGCCATCATGGACCTGATGGCCCTCGGCGAATTCCTGACCATGCCCGAGGACGACCTGGCGCTCGCCAGCGTCCTGAAGAGCCCACTCTTCGGGCTCGACGACGACGATCTCATGCGCATCGGGGTCGGTCGCAAGGGCTCGCTGTGGAGCGCACTGCTGGACCGCGCGGAAAGCGATGCCCGTCTCGCCGTTGCCGCAGGCGAGCTCAAGCGCTGGCGCGCGCGCGCCGACTTTACCCCGCCCTTCGAGTTCTTCGCCGCCCTGCTCGACACCGACAAGGGCCGCCAGCGCCTCCTTGCCCGGCTCGGACACGAAGCCGCCGACGCCATCGACGAGTTCCTGAGCCTCGCCATGGCCTATGACGAGAGCCATCCCCCCTCCCTCGCCGGCTTCCTGCACTGGCTCGCGGCGAGCCAGGCCGAGATCAAGCGCGACATGGAGCAGGGGCGCGACGAGGTGCGCGTCATGACGGTGCACGCGGCCAAGGGCCTGGAAGCGCCGATCGTGTTCCTGCCGGACACATGCGGCGCGCCCGCCATGGCGCGCAGCGGCCAGCTTGTGCCGCTGGTCGGCGGCGCCTGGCTCGCCGAGGCGCAGCCCCCCATGCTCTGGCCGGTGACCGGTACGCGCGCTGCCGCGGCCCTCGAGACAGCCAAGCGCCGAGTAGAAGAGCGCGAGCGCCAGGAAGCGAACCGCCTGCTCTACGTCGCCATGACGCGCGCGCGGGACCGGCTCTACGTTGCGGGTTTCGAAGGGAAGAGGGGGCCCGCCAAAGGCTGCTGGTACGAGCTCGTCGAGGCGGGGCTTGGCGGTGCCCTCGTCGAGGTCGCCGATGCAGGAAGTGGCCCGGTGCGCCGCTTCGAGGCGCCGCAGAGCGGATCGCCCGATGGCAAGCCGCCGCCGGCTGCCGACGCGGCGCCCCCGGCAGCCCTCCCCGAATGGGCCGACCGGCGCGTACCACGCGAGGAGACGACGACCATTCCGGTCGCGCCGTCGCGCCTTGCACCACTCGACGAAGATCCCGAGGTCGACGGCGAGCCGCCGCCGATGCCGACACCGCCCCCGCAGGACGTGCCGCCCATCGTCTCGCCCCACGAGCTCGCGCGCGAGAACCGCTTCCTGCGCGGCACCCTCTCGCACGCTCTCCTGCAACACCTGCCCGCGTTGCCGCAGGCGGACTGGCGCCATGCCGCCACGGCCTTCGTGGATCGTCGCGGCAGGGCGCTGAGGCCGCGCGCGCGGAAAAGCATCGTCGACGAGGTGCTGGCGGTCCTGAGCGATCCCGCGCTCGCCGCGCTGTTCGGCCCCGACAGCCGGGCCGAGGTGGCGATCGTGGCGGAGATCCAGCCGCCGTCGGGAAAAGGGGGCGCGCTCAGGATCTTCGGACAGCTCGACCGGTTGGCGCTCGTCGACGGTTGCGCGCTGATCGTCGACTACAAGACCAACCGGCCGCCGCCGCTCCGCCCCGAGGCCACGCCCGAAGCCTATCTGCTGCAAATGGCGGCCTACCGCCTCGCCGTTGCAAAAATCTTCGAGGTTTCAAGGGTCAGAGCCGCCATATTATGGACGGATGGCGCACGCATGATGGAGCTTCCCGAGGCGCTGCTCGATGGCGCCACATCACGGCTTTGGGAGAGAGCCAGCTCCGGCCTTGACGCTCGGGTCCGTACTTCCTAGTTACTTGCGATGCTCGTCCCGGACCGGGACCAATCTCAGGAGAACATGCATGGGCGCGGCTTCCCACGTTTCCGACTCGAATTTCGAAAAGGAAGTCCTCAAGTCTTCCGAGCCGGTGCTCGTCGACTTCCACGCGGAGTGGTGCGGCCCCTGCAAGGCTATGGCCCCGGCGCTCGAAGAGGTTGCCACGGCGATGGCCGGCAAGGTCAAGGTGGCCAAGATCGACGTCGATCAGAACCCGGCCATCACCAGCAAGTATCGCATTCAGGCCATGCCGACGCTGATCCTGTTCAAGGACGGCAAGGTTGCCGCGCAGCATGTCGGCGCGCTCGTGACCAAGAAGAAGATCGAGGATTGGCTGAAGTCGGCGGGCGACGTCGCCTGAGGGCGAGCGCGACGCGCCCCGTCGGCACGGGCGCGATCGATCCACAGTCCCGAGACCGATGCGAGCCCTGGAGATCTCTCCGGGGCTCGTTTCTTTTGGCGCGCTCGGCAGTCGCGATCGCAACGTCCTCCATCTCGCTGAGACCCGGCCATTGCTCGGCGTCGCCTTCGCGCCGGGTGCGCGACCGTCCGCCTGCTCGAAAACAGGCAAAACCAGGGACCGAACCCCGCCGAAAAGACAGCGATCCCCGCGAAAACGGTGTGCAACTTAAGTCGATTTGTCGCAGAACCGCCGATCGCCAGAATTTTTCACGCAATATCAGTGCATTAAGACACACTCAACCGCCTTGACACCCTCCAGGGGCGTCACTAAGGTTCGCCGCGATTGACGGTCGTCCATCCAGCCAGCCGACGCGCGTCGGAACGGGCCTCCCATGTCAGACGATGGCAACAAGGCGTCCCCGGGCAAATCTGAAATCAGCCCTGAGGACCGGGAGGCGTTCAAGCGGCGCGCCGCTGAGATCGGCAAGCGTCTCGACGCGGTGAAGTCGAGGCACGAGCCGGACCGCGAGGCTGCCCAGGAGCAATCCGGGCGCAGCCGCGCGCTCAGTCAGGGTTTGCGGATTGCGACCGACCTGTTCGCCGGAGTGGCCGTTGGCCTCTTCATCGGATGGGGATTGGATCAGCTGCTGGGCACGAACTGGCTGATCATTGTGTTTCTACTGGTCGGCGTAGCGGCCGGATTGCTCAATGTGATCCGGACGGCACGACGGCTTCAGGCCGAGTCGGAGCCCTTGCAGCGCAAGGCTCCCTCCGTGAAGGACGACGACGAGGACAAATGAGCACTCGGGGGGCTGGAAGTGGCGGCCGCACACGGTGATGGCGGGGGCAACGACCCCATGCATCAGTTCGAGATCCACGAGATCATTCCTCTCGAGGTTTTCGGACTAAAGGCTTCATTCACGAACTCCTCGGCCTTCATGCTGCTGGCCGTGGCGCTCATTTCCGCCTTCCTGATCCTGTCGATGCGCGGGCGCTCGCTGGTGCCGACACGCCTCCAGTCGATGGCGGAACTCTCCTACGAGTACATCGCCGGCCTCGTGCGCACGAATCTCGGGCAAGAAGGCATGCGCTTCTTCCCGTTCGTGTTCTCGCTCTTCATGTTCATCTTCTTCGCGAACATGCTGGGCATGATCCCCGGCTTCTTCACGGTCACGAGCCACATCATCATCACCTTCGCGCTCGCCATGCTGGTCATGACCATCGTGGTGGGCTACGGCATCTACAAGAACGGCTTCGGCTTCCTGAAGCTCTTCGTGCCGAGTGGCGTGCCGTGGGTGATCATGCCGCTGCTGATGCTGATCGAGTTCGTGTCGTTCCTGTCGCGCCCGCTCAGCCTCTC
>JAGRKR010000075.1:4143-6160 GCA_020442225.1 Hyphomicrobiaceae bacterium
TTCGCCAACATGCTGGCCGGCCACATCACGATGAAGGTCTTCGCCGGCTTCGTGGTAAGCCTCGGCGCCCTCGGTGCCGCCGGCCTGCCCCTGGCGTTCGTCCCCTTCACGATGACGGTGGCGCTGACCGTGCTTGAGGTCTTCGTCGCCTTCCTGCAGGCCTTCGTGTTCACCGTTCTGACGTGCATCTATCTCAACGATGCCTTGCATCCCGGGCATCATTGAGGTTAGACGCACGAGCCTTTCACAATCGGTATTGGACCAACCCACCTCCAAGGAGCCCAGACATGGACCCCAACGCAGCAAAGCTGATCGGCGCCGGCATCGCTTGCCTCGGAATGGCAGGCGCAGGCATCGGCCTTGGCCACCTCTTCGGCAACTACCTGTCCGGCGCGCTCCGCAATCCGTCGGCCGCCCAGGGCCAGTTCACGAACCTGATCATCGGCATGGCGCTGACCGAGGCCCTCGGCATCTTCTCCTTCGCCGTCGCCCTCATCCTGCTGTTCGTGAAGTAGCAAGCCTACGCTCGCCAGCCCTGCGTCGGCGCCATGACACGCCGACTCGGGCGCTGACCAGCGTTGGAGAACGACGATGGCCGCACCGACAAAGACGGGCACGGGCGTAGGGCATCCTCCGCCGTCCGGGGGGAATTTCCCGCCGCTCGATACCTCGACCTTCGTGCCCCAGCTCATCTGGCTCGCGATCTCATTCGGATTGCTGTACCTGCTGATGTCACGCATCGCCTTGCCGAGGATCGGCCAGGTGATCGAGGAGCGCAGGGAACGCATTCAACGGGATCTGGACGCCGCCGAGCGTCTGAAGGGCGAGACCGAGCAGGCCCTGGCCGCCTACGAGCAGGCCCTGGCTCAGGCTCGCGCCAAGGCGCACGGCATCGCCTCCGGCGAGCGGGAGCGCCTGGCTGCGGATGGTGAGCGTGAGCGGCAACGCGTCGAGCAGCAGCTCGCCGCACAACTTGCCGACGCCGACAAGCGCATCGCCGCCACCAAGACCAAGGCGCTCGCCCAGATCAACGAGGTGGCCGCCGATACCGCCGGCGCCGTCGTCAAGGCGTTGATCGGTGCCGACGTCAGCCGCGACGAGGTCGTCAAGGCGCTGGCGGCGGCCGCGCCTGCCAAGTCGTGAGACAAAACTGGTAACGGCCTCACCGAGGCCGGGCATGCCCGCCGGAGATGGGCACTGAGGTGACGACATGCTGAGCAATCCGACATTCTGGGTGGGCGTCGCCTTCCTCTGCTTCATCGGCATCCTGATCTACTTCAAGGTGCCCGGCATGATCACCAAGCTCCTCGACGACCGCGCGGAGGCGATCCGAAGCGAGCTCGACGAGGCGCGCCGCCTGCGCGAGGAGGCACAGGCGCTGCTCTCCGAATATCAGCGCAAGCAGCAGGAAGCCGAGAAGGAGGCCGAGGCCATCATCGCGCAGGCCAAGCGCGAGGCCGAAGCCCTGACCGCCGAGACCAAGGCCAGTCTCGCCGAGACCCTGGCGCGGCGCACGCGCATCGCCGAGGACAAGATCAAGCGCGCCGAGGCGCAGGCCATGGCCGAGGTCCGCTCGGCCGCCGTCGATGCTTCCATGGCCGCCGCCGAGCGACTGGTGCGCGAACGCATGGGCACCGACGCCTCCACGTCCGTCATCGAGAAGAGCATCCGCGAGCTCAAGGGCAAGCTGAATTAGCCTCGACGCCCATTGGCGCGACGCAGGAAAAGGGGCGGGTACATCGTGACCCGCCCTTTTCGTTTGGCCTGCTGCGGATAGGTCTGCGCCCCCTTCCGCTCGCCCTCACCGGCTCACCAGCGATCAGCGGTTGGTCTCGCGCCGCCAGCGCAGCTTCGGCTCGCGCGCGGCCCGCGTCTCGTCGAGACGACGGCGCGGGGCGAGACGCGGCGCTTCCTTGAAGCGGGCCAGGTCGCCGCGCTGCGCCGCCTCTGCGAGATCCCTGAGCGTGGCGATGAACAGATCCAGCGACTGCTTGGATTCGCTCTCCGTCGGCTCGAT
>JAGRKR010000716.1 GCA_020442225.1 Hyphomicrobiaceae bacterium
GCCGATCACATCGACGCCGGGCGGCGGCTCAGAGCGACTTCAGGACCTCGGCGCGGCGCGGCATCCAGAGCGTCTGGAGCTTCTTGGTGTCGGCGCCCTTGGCGGCTGGCTCCTTTGCCATCATCTCCTTCCAGGCCGCCTGCAGCATCTTCTGGCGCTTTAGGGCGCCGTCCTGCCACTTCTGGTGATCGGCCGTCCAGATGCCCTTTTCCTTGAGATAGCGGATGGCGCCATCGTGGAAGGCGGCGTCCATGGGCGGCGTGCCGGCCTTCTTGACGTCCCAGCGAGGCATGATCGGCGCCGCGCTCTTGTAGACGTCGTAGGTCTCGGCGATGGCCTTGGTGACGGCGTAGACCTCGTCGGCCTTCGTCTTGGCGTAGACGGTGATCATGGGATAGCGATAGCCCATCATCCAGACGGGCGTCTCCTTCGTGAGGCCGGCGCCGATCGACTCGGCGTGCGGCTCGACGAACGGCACCGCCTTCTGGGCGCGTCCCCAGCCGTCCTTGTTGGCCGGGTCGAGCGCGACCCAGCTGATGCCGCGCGGGCTCGCCTCCAGCTCGCGCAGCACGGCGGCGGCAGGCGCTGCACCGGCGCAATCCGCCTTGCCCTCGATCAGGGCCTTGAGGCTCGCGCCGTAGCTCGGGAACTCGACGAGCTGCACGTCCTTCCAGGTGAGGCCCGCGAAGGCCAGCACGGGCTCGACCTTGACGTTGACCGACGTGTTGGCGGGCGCGATGGCCATGCGCTTGCCCTTGAGGTCCTTGGGCTCCTTGATGCCGCTCTCCTTCGTGGCCACGACCGAGAAGGCGTTGAGCCGGCCCATCAGCACGCGCATGTCCTGCGGTCCCCAATCCGGACCGGCATACTCGTAGAGGCCCTCGGCCGCGAAATAGAGCTCGTTGGCGAGCCAGGCATGGCTGGCGCGGCCCTGCTTCAACGGCAGCACGCGACCGATGGACGTGCCCGAATTCTGCAGCCGCACGCGCGTTCCGAAGGTCTTGCCGAGCGCGTCGGCGATGGCGGACGCCTCCACGTAGCCCGTCGAGCCGACATCGTAGGTGCTCCAGATCATTGTCGACGGCAGGTTCGGCAGGCTCTTGGCGGCCCAGGCCTCGGGGATGGCGGCGCTGGCGGCGAGAGCGGCCGAGCTGCCGACGAACGCGCGGCGTGTGATCTTCATTGTCGTGCTTCCTCCGTTGAGCGCCCGGCGAGCAGGCTTGGGACCCATTGCGGTCCAGGACTGCAAGGCTAGCCGAAGCAACTCCCGCTTGAAATTGCATTTTCGGCGGGGGGCGCGGTCGCTGGACCGCCGCGACAGGCGCGGCGGTGGCACGTGTTGCTGTTGGGACACGAGGGCAGGAAAGACCATGATGGGGAGGGGAAAACCCTCTCATCCCATTGACACCCATGAAATCCCATCTTAACCCATTAATGACCATGGCGGACGGGTGAAACGCCCGCGGGCACGTCTCCACGGTCCGGCAGGTGCCGGCGGCGCAGACACGAGCGCCGACAAGAGCTGGAGAGTTTGGCGTCGAGGAGTGGACTCAGAGCAGGGAGATGGACCGCTTTGTCTCGACATTCACGAACAAGATCGACGCCAAGGGGCGCGTCTCCGTGCCCGCCACGTTCCGGGCAGTCCTGGCTCGCGACGGCTACGAGGGCGGCATCTACTGCTACCCCTCGGTCGGTGCTCCGGCGCTCGATGCAGGAGGCGAGAGACTTGCGCAGACGATCGACGGGTTGCTCGGCGATCTGCCGGACTATTCGGTCGAGCGGGATGAGCTCTCTGTCGCGCTCTATGGCGACGTCCAAGTTCTCAACATCGATCAGGACGGCCGCATCGTCCTTCCTCAAAGCCTGCGCGAGCACGCCGGCATTGACACGCACGTCACATTTGTTGGCCTTGGTCAGAAGTTTCAGATGTGGGAGCCTCGACGCTTCGAGGACTTCCGGGCGCGCGCGCGCCACAAGGCCGACGATCATCGCAAGCTCTTCGGCGCGGGGAGCCGCCACAGGTCAGGGGGCGACCAGGGCGGCACTGAGGGAGCACGGGAATGATGGCGGGTTGTGGCGCTCTCGAGGGAGAGTGAGCCACGATGAGGGCACCCCGCCACATTCCCGTGCTGCTCTCGGAGGTGCTGGA
>JAGRKR010000717.1 GCA_020442225.1 Hyphomicrobiaceae bacterium
GCATGCGGATGCAGCCGTGCGACGCGGCATGGCCGATGGAGCCCGGTGCGTTGGTGCCGTGGATGCGATAGAGACCCCAGTCGAGATAGAGCGCGCGCACGCCGAGGGGATTGCCCGGGCCGCCCGGAACGGTATGGCCGGGGTTCCAGGGCGGCGTCCAGCTCGGGTT
Source organism: Hyphomicrobiaceae bacterium (assembly GCA_020442225.1). Next base: position 170 of record JAGRKR010000717.1, read on the forward strand.
CTTGGCCTTGGCCTGCACGAAAGACTTGCCGGTCCACTGGTTTTTCGGCGTGCCGATGGCGATCGGATAACGGATGGCGCGGCCGTTGCCGAGCACGTAGTAGAGGCGGCGCTCGGTGTTGACGACGATGATGGAGCCGCGCGGGTAGCTCTTGGTGAAGGGCACGAACTCGCCGGTGCGGGCGGTCGCTTCACGATGGGTCGATTTGCGCGCCTCGGCATCGAGCGGGAGCAGGCACACGCCGAGCATGGCCGTGACCAGCGCTGCGAGCATCGTTGATGTAAAGCGTACCATCGGCATCTACCCCATTTACCTGCAGCTTCAAGTCTCCGAGAGCCCTCTCGGGAGGCTTGCTGCGTGACGCTCTGGCGACGACGATGGGCGTTGCGGACAGCTCTCGCCCGTTGGTCGTCGTATTGCTCGATCTGCTGTCGTCTCCGGCGTTCCAGTCCAGTGTTCAAGTCCTCGTACCGCGACGCTGAAATGTGGCGCCGTGCGGCCGCCCGTTCATGGCGGAATTGAGGCTGGTGCTCGGTTCGCGACCCGACTCTTCTGGTCCCTTAGTCGTTGGTTTGCAACGGGTTCAAAGGGGATTTGTGGGCGCTTGTGGGGAAACGGCCACAGTGCGGAGCGGGGTGCGCAAGATGCGGCGAAGGCGTGGCGGGGCCGAGGCGTTCAGGTGTTCACGCCGCCGGGGGACGCGGACCTGCAAGGCTCCGGCGCAGGAGCGGCGGCGACGTCATGACGGCGCGAGGGCGGCTCCATGTCGGGGCGTGCTTGACGGGAGGCTGCTTCCATGATTAGAACAAAAGAAGAACAATCGAGCAATCGTGAACACGTCGAACAACGCCGCGGCATCAGCATGCACGATCCATATCCGCCAGCCCCGCGTCGCAGGCACGGTGCTTTGTCGGTCGCCCGTCTCGTCTCCGGCGCCCGTCTCGTCTCCGGCGCCCGTCTCGTCTCCGGCGAAAGCGAGGCCGCGCACGGAAACCGCGTCCGCGATGGGGGCGCGCCGCGAGATCTCCTCCGCATTTCCGGCGACCGGGAGGAGGGCACGCCGCGGCCGCCATTGTCCCCATCTGACGGCGCGCCCCCGTCCAGCGCCTCCCTGGCGGTAGCCGGGGTCCCGGCGCGGCGTGCACTGCTCGAAGGGCTGCAGACCCGCATCCGCTTGCTCGAGCGCTGGCAGAGGCGGGGCGCTGCCGCGGCGCATGCCGCTCCCGATGCGGAGGCTCACCGATCCCCGTGCCATGCCTCCGGCGGCGCTCGCGCGGCGGCGACCTGGACATTCGGGCTTCCCCGGCTCGACGCGATGCTGCCCGGAGGCGGTCTCGATACGGCCGCTCTCCACGAGGTCAAGCCGGTGGACTATGCGCATGCCGCGGCCGCGCGCGTGCTGGTCCTGTCTCTTGCGGCGCGTCGGCTCGCAGACACGGCCGGCCGTCTGCTGCTCTGGTGCGAGACGCGCCGGACGGTGCAGGAGCATGGCCGTCTTCATGCGCCGGGGCTCGGCGATCTCGGGCTCCCGCCCGAGCGTGTGCTCATGGTCGAGACCCGGTGCGAGCGCGATCTCTTATGGGCCATGGAGGAAGGGCTGCGCTCTCCGGCGATAGCGCTGGTGATCGGGACGCCGGCAGCCGTCGATATCGTGGCGGCGCGGCGTCTGGCGCTCAGGGCGGGAGAGCAGGGGGCGCCCTGTCTGTTGCTGACGGCGCACGACACGCCTGCGGCCCTGGCCGCGACGAGCCGTTGGCGCGTGGCGGCGGCGGGCAGCACTCCCCATGCTCCTTTCGATGCCGCCGCGCCGGGGCGACGGTGCTGGCGGCTCACGCTCGAGCGCTGCCGGCATGGGCCGGAGGCGGTGGAGGTGATCACGGAATGGTCGCATGAAGCGCTTCGTTTCGATCTGGCTGCCCCGCTGGCCGGCCGAGCGGCTGAGGCGGGTCCGGCCCGGCTGCATGCCCGCTGATGCTCCCTTCGCGCTGACGGCCCACGGCGAGGGAGGCATCGTCATCACGGCGGTGAATGCCTGCGCGGAGGCCGAGGGGGTGCGTGTAGGCCAGCGTCTCGCCGACGTGCGGGCGGCCCTGCCGGGGCTCGCCTCGGCGCCGGCCGAGCCCGACGAGGACGCGCGTGCGCTCGTTCTCCTCGCGCGCTGGGCCGGGCGCTATGCACCGGCGCGCAACGTCGAGGGGGCGGATGGTCTCTGGCTGGAGACGACGGGTGTGGCGCACCTTTTCGGCGGCGAGGCCGCCATGCTGGAGGACGTGCATCGCCGGCTGGCGCGGCCGCGAGGCGGTCTGGCGGCATGTGGCTTCACCGTGCGCAGCGGGCTCGCCGATACCCCCGAGGCCGCCTTCGCGCTGGCGCGCTTCGCGACCTCCGCCGCCCGGCCTTTCGCCGTCGCCCCGCCCGGCCGGCAGGCGGAGGCGCTGGCCGGTCTGCCGGTCGCGGGGCTCGGGCTCGAGGCGGAGACGGTGCTCCTGCTCCGACGTCTCGGGCTGAAGCGCATCAGCC
>JAGRKR010000718.1 GCA_020442225.1 Hyphomicrobiaceae bacterium
CAGGAGGTGACCTTCATCGGCACCTACACGTACACGATGGTCGAGTTCCGCGAGACGCTCGCCGGTCTCGCCGCGGGCATCTTCGGTCCACTCGACTGGATCGAGCAGCGGCCGCTGGCCGAGGGCGTCAGGGCCTTCGCCGACCTCAAGGCCGGCGGGGTCGCCGCCGCCAAGATCGTACTCAGGATGTAGGGGCCAGCCGCGTCATGACCAGCATCGTCGTCGAGAGCAGGGGCCGCGTCACGCGCATCCTGCTGGACCGCCCGGACCGGCGCAACGCCATGGACCATCGAATGGTGCGCGCGCTCGTGGATGCCATCGCCGGGGCGGAGGCCGACAGGGACTGCGGCTGCCTCGTCATCGCCGGCAAGAGCGAGACGTTCTGCTCCGGCCGCGATCTCGGCGATGCGCGCGAGGGCGCGCCACTCGAGGAAATTCTCGCCTATGACGAGGACTGGACCGACGTCTTCCATCTGCTCACCGGCCTGAGCAAGCCGTCGCTCGCCGTCGTGCGCGGGCATGCGGTGGCCGGCGGTTTCACGCTCGCCATGGGCTGCGACTTCGTCATCGCCGAGGCGGGCGCCCGGTTCGGCGCGCTGGAGATGCGCGGCGGCTTCCCGGCCGCTGTGAATACGGCCGTACTGTCGCGACTGGTGGGCCCGCGTCAGGCGCTCGAGTATCTGCTTTCGGCGGACACCTATCCGGCCGAGCACCTGCGCGCCGCAGGGCTCGTCAATCGCGTGGCGACGGATGCCGGCGAGCTGTCACGCATCGAGCAGGAGTGGTCGGAGCGCCTGGCTGCCCTCGACCCGACGGCGGTCAAGCTCACCAAAGAGGCGCACCGCACGATCGCCAGCATGCCGATCTCGGAGGCTCTCGTCGTCGGGCGGAACCTCAACGCGCTCATGATGAGCACCGGGCGCATCAGCGAGGCGGCCCGTCGCCTGAAGGCTGCAAAGGCCGCCGGACGCGGCTGAGGCGCCGGGCAGGGCGATCCAGGCGGCGGCCTCAGAAGGCGCCGAGACCGGTCTGCGCCCGCCCGAGCACCAGCGCGTGGATGTCGTGCGTGCCCTCGAGCGTGTTGACCACTTCCATGTTCATCACGTGCCGGATCACGTGGTAGTCGCCCGAGATGCCGTTGCCGCCGAGCATGTCGCGCGCCGTGCGCGCGATCTCCAGCGCCTTGCCGGCGTTGTTGCGCTTCACCAATGAAAACATCTCGGGCGTGGCACGCCGCTCGTCGGCGAGGCGACTGATGCGCAGCGCCGCCTGCAGGCCGAGCGCGATGTCGGTCTGCATGTCGGCAAGCTTCCTCTGCACGAGCTGGTTGGCGGCGAGCGGCCGGCCGAACTGCGTCCGGTCGAGCGTGTACTGGCGCACGAGGTGCCAGCACGCCTCCGCGGCTCCCATGGCACCCCAGGAGATGCCGAAACGCGCCCGCGACAGGCAGGACAGCGGCGCCGAGAGCCCGCGCACGTCGGTCAGCCGGTTCTCCTCCGGAACAAGCACGTCATCCATCGAGATGATGCCCGTCGGTGAGGCGCGCACGCCGAATTTACCTTCGATCTTGGCGGCCGCGAGCCCTTTCATGCCACCTTCGAGGACGAAACCGCCGACGCGCCCCGAGTCGTCCTTCGCCCAGACCACGAAGACGTCCGAGATGGTCGCCTGGCTGATCCAGGTCTTGGTTCCCGACACCTTGTAGCCGCCCGGCACGCTGCGGGCCCGCGCCTCCATGCCGGAGGGATCTGAGCCGTGATTGGGCTCGGTCAGCCCGAAGCAGCCGATGCGCTCGCCGGCCGCCATGGGCGGAAGGAACCGCTGCTTCTGCTCTTCCGAGCCGAAGGCGTGAATGGCCGCCATGGCGAGGCCGGACTGCACGCCGACGGCGGAGCGGAAAGCCGTATCGACGCGCTCGAGCTCGCGGGCGGCAAGTCCATAGGCAACGTGGCTCAGGCCCGGGCAGCCATAGCCCTCGAGCGTACCGCCGAGCAGGCCGAGCGCTGCGAACTCCCGATGCAAGGCCGGATCGAAATACTCGCGCGCATTCCAGTCGACGATGAGGGGAGCCAACCGCTCCTGCGCGAACCGGCGCACCTCGTCGCGGATGGCGCGCTCCTCTGCCGTGAGCTGATCCTCGATCAACAGGGGATCATCCCACTGGAACTGCGCTGTTGTGGCCATGGCTCGTCTCCGCGACTTGTCAACTGCCGTCAAGGCAGCGGCGCCAGCTCGGCCGAGCCGGCGCCGCCCGGTATCGTTCATGCGTCTCCGGTCAGGTGCGCTCGATCACCATGGCGATGCCCTGGCCGACGCCGATGCACATCGAGACGAGCGCATAGCGGCCGCCTGTGCGCTGGAGCTGGCGGGCCGCCGTCAGGGCGATGCGAGGTCCGGATGCGCCGAGAGGATGGCCAAGCGCGATGGCGCCGCC
>JAGRKR010000719.1 GCA_020442225.1 Hyphomicrobiaceae bacterium
GAGCGTCCAGACCCTCGATCGCCAGCCCGTCGAAGCGCACCAGCGGTTCGCCGGTCTCGAGGTGCACGATGGTTTCGATGGTCTCGGCGCAGGCGATCAACGCATCGAGCAGGAAGGGCGCGTTGGCCGGCCGATCGAGCAGCCCCTCGATCGCGATGCCGTAGTCACGCGCGAGAACGTATTCGCCGACCGGCGTCGACAAGGCGTCGGCAAGGGCATGGGAAACCACGTCCCATCCCTCGATCCGCTCGCCTGTGAGGCTATCGATGCCGACCAGCGCCATGGCTTCAGTCCTTGCCGCCCTTCTCGTCCTTGACCGGCTTCGCCTCGGTCTCGGCCGGCTTGCCGGCTTGTGCCCGCTCGGGTCGTTTCGCGCCCTTGACGACGATCTGGCCGCTCAGCAAGCCGTACTTGATCTCGGAAGGGCTGAGATCGGCCTCGCTGATCTGGGCACCTTTGGCGTAGTGGCGCCCGCCGATGCGCTGCGGCGCGGTGGCGATGAACGTTCTGTTCTGCTGGTTCATGGACTTCACCTCACGATGCGAACCTTGGTGGAAAGTGCGGACACGAGGGCGTGCCCGGCGTCGTCGATCGAACCTTCCAGGCCGGCCGGTTCGCCGCCTTCGCCACCGAGGTCGACGCCCCCGTTGAGAAGCGTGTCGCCGTCGACGCGCAGGTTCCCGGTCAGGTGCAGCCCGTCGGCCGTCCACAGCGCGCGCATGGCGCCGATCGTCTCGACGTGCTCGCTGCCCTCCTGGTGGGGCTGGCCGAACTCGCTGGAGTAGCCGCCCATGGCGACGAAGCCCTGGCCGGGCTCGCCGGACGGTGAGAACAGCACGACGCGCTCGCCGACTTCCGGCGGCATCCATGTGCGGATCGAGCCGGCGCGTTCCATCCACGGCACCCAGTCGGTGCCAAGATCGCCGGCATCGATTTTGACAAGGCCCTTCTCGAAGTCTGTTTCGAGCACCTTGCCTTCGCGCATGAGGTTGTTGATGCGCCGGTCCATCTGCTCGATGAGCGCCTCAAGATCGGCGATGCGCCGCACGAGCTTGCGGACCTGATGGCGCTCAAGCGCCGCACTGCTGTCCCTGGGTGCACTCATGCCTCAGCCTCTTTATCGTAGGGTTGGTCGTTGATCGTCGTGGTGACGCGCGGCCCGACGACCGGCGTGTCGGGCGCGGCGGCGTAGATCGACGTGCCGGCGGTGAAACCGTGCCGCCATGTGACGGCAACGATGACCAGCCGGCCGAGCGCTGCGTCGTCGGCATCGATGGCGTCGATCTCGACGGCTTCCGCCAGGCCGCAATCGGAGATGCCGGCAGCCCCCGGCGACAGCGCCGCAACGCTGCCGGCGACATCGACGGAAAGGTCGAGCGCCTCATCATCGCCCTGGTCGCGATTGCCGGCGCGGCAGACGATGACGGCAACGAAGTCGGCACCCAGGCGAAGCCGGCGATCCGATCGCATCCCGCCGGATGCCCGTCCCTGGAAACCGACCTTCAGCGCCGGGGCGGAACCACCCATGCGCTTGAGGTCGTCGACGGTGAACTTGCCGTGGTGCTTCTCGACGGTCTTGAAGCGGCCGAGGCCGGCGATCGCGGCCAGATGGGCATCGCGCAGCGCGGAGATCGGGCTGGCGCTCATCTCCATCCCCCGACCAGCGCGTCGAGCGCCGCCTGCAGCTCTTCGAGCATC
>JAGRKR010000720.1 GCA_020442225.1 Hyphomicrobiaceae bacterium
GCCGGCGCGGTTCATCAGGCCGGTCATGGCGTCGGTACGGGCGGCCGCGACGGCCTCGCGCTCGCTGTCGGTCAGCGCGATCGCCATCTTGCGGGCGCGCATGGCGGTCATCAGGGCGGCCGCGCAGAACAGCGCCAGGGCGACACCGATCGGCAGCAACACGCCGCGCAGCAGCGCGTCACCGGGCTTCGGCGGCGTCCACGCGACATAGCCGAGGTCCTTGCCTGCGATGTCCTTGATGGCGAGCTCGCTGCGCGCCGGCACGCTGTCGGCATCGAAATGCAGGTCGTCGATGAGGAACCCCTGCCCGAGTTCGTCGAGACGCTCGGCGTTGAGATACTGTCCGAAGACGATGATCGGCAGGTCGGTGTTGACGCTGGTGTCGGCCTTGGAGACGGGCGCGAGATGCTGGATGCCGATCATCATCGGCACCGACGGCGTGTTCACATAGATGCCGCTCTTGCCGGCAAGGTTCTCCACCGGGAGACCGGCCGCGACCTTGCGGATCTGCTCGCGCACGTCGGGCGTGATGATCTGGTCGACCTTGTCCTCGGTGTCCTCGGTGATCCACTCGTGGTCGACGACGCCATCGGGCGAGATGAAGACCAGCAGATCGGCGATATCGGTATCCGTGATGCCGGTGCCGACATTCGCCTCGATCCAGTCGTCATCCTTGCGGACGTAGGCGTCGTAGGCTTCTTCCCACCAGCCATAGTCGTTGGCGAGCTGTGCCAGACGGCGGCCCATGGCCTGAAGGCCACCGGCAACCATGGTCTCGGTGCTCACTGCGGCCTGCTGATTGTGCTTGTAGGCCATCCACGAAACGGTCGCGAGCACGGTGACGACCGTGATCACAATTCCCGCGACGAGGTTGAGTGTGATGCGGCCTGTTAGCGCCTTCGCCATGGCAAGGTCCGTCCCAGAATGACTTGTCTGACCTGACTGTGCGGAACGGGCACTTGCGATAGGCTTAATACCGGTTTCATGTTCGGTTAACGCCTCGGCATTGTCCTGTTATTTTTGACGAGGACAGTACAACCGGACGGCGGTGCAAGACGATTGCCGGCTGTCGGAGAAGACAGGCCAAGAGCCAGCACCGGCAACACTTTTCCCAAGGGAATGCGCCATCGCCCTACACGGCATGGCAGCACAACGTGGCCCCCGTCCGGCATGGGCCGCAGCCGCTCCGGACAACCCTCGCCTATGGTTAACGCGCGGTTATCATTGAGAGATTCGGCGCAAATGAGGCGCCCGCGACAGCCTCGACCGGCGGCAGTTGGTTGACAATCGGTTAATTCGACGGCCTATTTCACCGTGCGGCAGTTAAGTATTCATTCAGTATGCGTATCGAGGAGGCAATCGATGAGCATGGTGGAAGCGGCGCTACATGCGCCGCGGAGGACGGATCGTGCCCGCTTGGCGGATGGGCATGGCCGGCCGGCGGGGGGCAAGTGCCCATTCCACAGCCTGCAGCCTGACGTTTTCGCCAATTGGCTCAAGGATGGCCTGCGCTGTTCGGCCGGACGGCGCGAGTTCAAGGCTGGCCGGTTCTTCGTCACACGATTCCGTAACGGCACCGAATACGCCGAGGCCTTTGCCCAGTTCCGCCGCCAGGTGGCGGAAGAGCGCAAGACCGGCTTCCTGGCCCTGCTCATCCACGACGAAAGCCGTTGCCAGTCGGCGGCCGACGAGCTGCGCCTGCTTGGCGAGGCGATGCGCGAGGCGGGCCTGGCCAAGGACGTGGAGTCGCTGATCCGCGGCGAGACGCTGGGCACGCCGATCGACGTCACCTGCCCGGTGACCGGCAAGCCGACGGCCTACGAGTTCTTCACGGTCGCCTTCACCCGTCACGGCGGCAACCCGTCCGATCCGCTCTACGATCCGTCGCTGAGCGCACCCTTCACGGCGGTCAACACGACATCGGACGCCTACGCCTTCGCGCGGCTCGTGCACGACCAGTCGGTGCGCGCCTGGGGCTGCGCGCCGTGGGAGATGACCCACGACCGCGATGCGGTGGAGCTGCTCTTCCGCAAATGCGTCATCGCCTGGCAGAACATGTCGATCACCACGATCAGCAATTACAGCCAGGTGGCGCAGGACCCGTCGCGCGGTGTGCACCTCGTCGACAACCGCACCCACTGGGTGGCGGCGCACAACGACCCGGTCTTCGCCGAGCTCGAAAAATGCCCGCACGTCCACGAGATGCCGATCATCTACGCCCAGCGCCTCACCGCTAAATGGTCGGCTAACCTTTTTGACGGAAAACCCTACGTCCCCAGCCGGGACGGGCAGTCAGGCGGAATACCGATGCTCGAGAGTGCGTTCGAGTTCGAGGGCGGTTCCCATGAGTTACACCAACTTTGATTTTCTCGAGGTCCGCCAGATCGCCGAGGACCACAAGGCGATCTACGCGACCCGGAAGATCCCGAAGGATTCGCTGATCGGATTCTTCGACGGCAAGTCGGTGATGGTCGATCTCGACGACAAGGGGTCGCTCGACGACTACTGGTGGCGGCAGTCGGTGCATCTGCGGCTCGAAGGCAGCAAGCTGCTTTGCCTGCTGCCCATGTGGGAGCCGGAAGGCGTCGACTACCTGAACCATAGCTGCCACTGCAATGCGCGCGTCGAGGACCAGCTCTACGTCTATGCCGACCGCGACATCGAACCCGGCGAGGAGATCACCGCGGACTACCGCACCTTCAACCTTGTCCCCGAGGGCAAGCGCTGCTGGTGCGAAAACCCGCAATGCGTGATCTGAGGACACGGCCATGAAGCTCTGGCGGGTGGTGGGCGTCCTGGCGCTGATCGGCGCCGAGGCCCTGCTCTACGGCTACAGCTACCCGTTCTTCTCGCTGGCGCTGGAGAAGCACGGCCTCGCCACCTGGCTGATCGGCCTCAATGCTTCGCTTGCCGGCTCCGGCATTCTCGTCGTCGGCCCGCTGCTGCCGCGGCTGATCGCGCGCTTCGGCGTGCGCATGGTCGTGGCGGCGATGTTCGCCATCTCGCTCGTCTCCTTCGGGGCGATCCTTGCCGCCGATCATCTGATCGTCTGGTTCGCGGCGCGCTTCGTCATGGGCGCCTGCTTCGCGGCGCTGTGGACGACCACCGAGATCTGGCTGAACGGCGTCGTCGACGACCGCCATCGCGGCCGCATCATCGGCGCCTCGGGCACGCTTTACGCCACCTGCCAGTTCATCGGCCCGCTGGTGCTCGGCGGTGTCGGCGTCACCGGGCAGTTGCCGCTGATCGTGGCGATGGTGCCGCTTGCCGCGGGGGTTCTGGTCGCGCTCTCCATCCGGCCCGCCGAAGGCGAGGTTGAGGATGAGGAGAGCGGCGACACCGCGACGTTCAAGCTCGCGCTTTCTGCTGCCGGCGGGCTGGTCGCGGCCGGCTTCCTCGGCGGCGTCGGCGAAACGGCCATGCAGAGCCTGCTGCCGCTCTATGGCCTCGCCCA
>JAGRKR010000721.1 GCA_020442225.1 Hyphomicrobiaceae bacterium
GCAGCCGGGCGGCGACGTCGGGCGGCGTCGCGCGGTCCATCAGCCCGTCGAGGCTCTCGGCGACGAGCCGCCAGCCCGCCCATAGGATGAAGCCGCCGACGATCCCCGCCAGCACGGCATCGAGGACGTGCAGCCCTGTCGCCAGCGCCGTCACGAGGCCCAGGAGAACACCGACCGACGAGGCGACGTCCGCCAGCAGATGCCGGCCGTCCGCGAGCAGGGCCGGCGAGCCGTGCTGGCGGCCGGCACGCACGAGGACCCAGCCCCAGGCGGCATTGATCACGCTGGCGAGACCGTTGGTGACGAGTGCCGGGAGCGGCGCGTCGAGCGGCTTCGCCGCAGCGATGGCGAACCACGCAGCCTTCAGCACGGCGTAGGCCGCCACCGTGATCAGCGCGCCCTCGACCACGGCGGCGATGTACTCCGCCTTGTGATGCCCGAAGGGATGATTGCGGTCGGCCGGCCGATCAGCGATGCGTACGGCCAGCAGCGCGACCAAGGCCGCCACGACATTGACGATGCTTTCGACAGCGTCCGAATAGAGGGCCACCGAGCCCGACAGCCACCAGGCCAGGGTCTTGAAGCCGAGCACCACCAGCGCAACGGCGATACTGCCGGCGGCAAGGCGCTGTAGGGGGTTGGAGAGCATGCACGGCCTCGGATTTGTGGCGCTCCGCGGGGATCGACGCTCTTGTGTCCCGGCAAGGGGACCCGAGTTGGCCAAGCCGCAAGGCCTGTCGGCCCAGCGGGCGCCTGCCACCGCATCCATACGCATGCACGCCGCCGATGCAAGCCGCGTGCAGTCGAGACGTGCGGCGATGTCCACCGCCAAGACGCCGCGCCCGCCTTCTCAGCGGTCGCAGTTGCGCTTGCGCTGCCGGTCCGTCGCCGCCACCATGCGCGCGCCGCCCGTTTCGCGCCGAGAATAGCGTCAGGCCTTCGCCACGCCGCCGTGCCAGCGACCGAGCGCCATGGCCTTGCGCACGCGCCGCTCGGCGAGCGCCACTGCGGCCGTCCGTGGCAGCGTTCCCTCCGCGCGCACCGCTTTGAGAACCTCCGTCGTATTGCGGGAGATCTTCTCGGCGATGGCGGCCATCGCCGCCGCCTCCGAGCCGCCATGGTATTCGACGGACGCGCAGATCACGCCGCCGGCATTGGCGATGAAATCCGGAATCGAGAGAATGCCGCGCTCGTGCAGGATCTTCTCCGCCTCCAGGGTTGCCGGAATGTTGGCGCCCTGCAGCACGAGCCTGGTCTCGAGCTGGCCGACGTTGTCGGCTCGCAGCTCATCCGGCCGCGCCGCCGGGATCCAGATGTCGCACGGCACGGCAACGATGGCCTCGCGGTCCAGCGCCTTCGCGTGCCCGTAGCTTCCGAGGTGTCCACCGTCCCGTTTCAGCGCCATCAGTGCGGCAATGTCGAGGCCATTGCTGTCGGCGATCGCACCGCGCGAATCCGAAGCGGCAACCAGCACAGCTCCCTTCTCCGCCAGGAAGCGCGCGGCGTGCTGCCCGACGGCGCCGAAGCCCTGCACCGCGACGCGCGCGCCCGCGAGGCGTGGACCGCCAAGCTCCTGGGCCGCCTCCGCGGCGACCGCCAGCCCTAGGCCCGTGGCGCCGATCTCGTCGAGCGGAATGCCGCCAACCTCGCGCGGCAAGCCCACGGAGCGGCCGATCTCGTCCTTGACCCAGGCCATGGCCGTCTCGTCAGTCCCCATGTCGGGTCCGGGGATGTACGCCGTGAGGTCGCGGATGGCGACGGCGAAGGCCCTGACGATCTGCTCCTTTGCGCCCGGCGCCATGGCCGGATCACCGGTGATCACGGACTTGGCGCCGCCGTGGGCGAGGCCCGCCGCTGCGTTCTTCAGCGTCATGGCGCGAGCGAGCCGGAAGCACTCCTCGACGCTGACATCGGGCGCCATGCGTGTGCCGCCGATGGCCGGGCCTGCCGCGGTATTGTCGACCACCACGATCGCCTTGAGCCCGAGCGCCGGCTCGTAGATGTGCACGATCTTCTCCGGGCCGAGCGCATCGGCGAAACGAAACATGTCCTTCACGGCGGGCGATCCTTTCTCGCGAGGGTGGGGTTGGACAGGGTATCGATGTGGTCGGTGCTCCGCGCGGCCGTCTGCTCAGGACTCGAGATCGGCGACGGCTGCGACAAGGAACCGAACGGCCTCGGCGCCGGTGACGACGCGATGATCGAACGTCAGCGACAGCGGCAGAACGCGCACGGCGCGGATGTCGTCGCCGATCACCCGGGCCGCGCGATGCAGCCGCCCCGCTCCGAGGATCGCCACTTGCGGCGGCATGATGGTCAGCGCGGCGTGCAGGCCGCCGAGCATGCCGAAGTTGGAGAGCGTGATGGTCTGGCCCCGCAGCTCCGCCAGCGGGATGCTGCGCCGCGCCACGTCGGCCTTCATGGCCTCGAGACCGGCCCGCAGATCGTCGTCGCTGCGCGCACCGAC
>JAGRKR010000722.1 GCA_020442225.1 Hyphomicrobiaceae bacterium
AGCCGTCGATCTCCTTGTCGAAGAGGGGCTTCACCGCATCCGGCGTGACATCGCGGCCGGTGAAGCCCGTGCCGCCCGTCGTCAACACCACGTCGATCCCGGCATCGGCGATCCACGCCGAGACCTTGCCGCGGATATTCGCCACGTCGTCTTTCACGATCGCGCGGTCGGCGAGGACATGGCCCGCCTCCGTCAGCAGATCTACAAGGGCCTGGCCGGACCGGTCGTCCGCCAGCGCGCGCGTGTCGGAAACCGTGAGGACGGCGATGTGCACGGGCAGGAAAGGTCGCGTCTCGTCGAGCTTCGGCATGGCAATTGGCCTCGTGACAGGATCACGCCGGCCATGAGACGGGTTCCGGGCGGCCGCGTCAAGCAGCACCCAGCCGAGGCGCGATGCCTCAGCGCAGGACCGCCGGTGCGCGCATGAGCGAGGGGTCCTGACGCGGCGCATTGGCCACCGGCGCGACCGGCACGCAGAGATCGCACAGTCGATCATCGTCCGGCGTGATCGCCGGATCGTTCAGGTACATCTCGAGGAACGGCCGGCGATAGTCGACCTCGAGGCCCGATGTCGGCGCCCATTCGTGGCACATCCGCGAGAACGACTTGCCGATCAGGCTGTAGGCGCCCTGGTGACGGAAAACCGCGTAGACGCCGCCCGGCAGCGGGTTCATGCGGATGCCGTTGTCGGGATCCTCGCGCATGGGAACGGACAGCTCGACGCACGCGTCATAGCGAAGAGCGTCCGGCTCGATGCTGCGCGGGTTGTCCTGCCCGAAGCCGACGGCGCGCTTGACCGAGCTCTTGAGCTCGTTCTTCTCGAGCCAGGCGATCATGGCCTCCCAGGCCGCCACGCTCGACTCCTTGTACGGCCCCACGGCACGCACGAACAGCACGGGCACCGGCCGCAGATATGTGAAATCGACACGCACGATCTCGTCCCCACTGACTTGTGTCAGACTCTCGTCGGACCACCCCTCCGACAAGTCGTACGCTCAGTGGTAACCGACAATCGTTGCGATGCCTTTACGTGTTCCGTTCAAATTCAATCCAATTTGAACCCTTTGGCGCGCACGAAGGCGCCGAAGTCCGCGCGTTCCGGCTTGGAGTACTGCCGCGCCTTGTCCTCGGACCAGCCATAGAGCGCGCTCTCGCCGAATTTCTCTACTTCTCGTTGTGAACGGAAGGGCTGCACCTGCGCTCTGCGCGCATCGTAATCATTAATCGCCGTTTTCAGGTTTTCCTCACCATAACGATCGACATGGACCGTCACGTCCAGCGGCAGCCTGAGGCTGATGTGCCCTTCGGCGGATGGGCGGCCGACACCGAGGCCGGCAACGGGAAAGACGTGATCGGGAAGCCCGAGAATGTCGGAGACCTCGCTGGAATGGTTGCGGATGGCACTGATCGCACAGCAGCCGAGACCGATGGCTTCCGCGGCAATGACGAATGCCGAGAGCAGGATGCCGGCATCGACGGCGGCGTTGAAGAAGGCGTCCAGATGATCGTTGGCGAAAGGCTTGTCGCGCCAATCGTGAATGAGCCTCTGCCGGTGATTGTTGCCGCAGAACACCAGAAGCTCCGGTGCGCCGGCGACCCAGGTCTGCTCGACGAGGAGCGCATCGATCTTGCGGCGCTGCGTCTCGTCCTTGACGATGACGATATCGCGCGCCTGCATGTCGCTCTTGCTCGGCGCGCAGAGCGCCACGGCCGCCAGGCCCTCGAGCGTCGCCAACGGTATACGCTCCGGCAGGAAGCGCCGATGCGAGCGCCGCGCCGCCATGGTCGCAAGCCGTTCGCCGCCCTGCATGCCCGAAAGTGTCTCGCGGGCATCGTCCCCGAAGCGATGGACGAGGAGGTCGAGCGTTGTCTTGTCGTGGTCCGGCATGGTCGGCCTCCTGTCTGCGCTGAGGATCGTGCGTGGTCGTCGGCGCGGGGCTCTGAACCGAGCCCGCCCCGTCTGGTGGACCTGGGGTAAGGGTCTTGCTCTCGATGGGGCGCCGAGGTGCCCCTCACACACTCTAGGCTCGATCCGCCTCCCGGCTCAACCGCGCCTCGACGGCGAGGAGGTCGCGCCAGGCCATGCGTTTGGCCACTGGCGTGCGCAGGAGGTAAGCCGGGTGCAGCGTCGCCATGGCCGGCAGCCGGGCGCCGCTGGCCAGCGGCATGGTGCGCCAGCTTCCTCGCAACCGCATGATCCCGTCGGCGACACCCAGCATGTGCTTGGCGGCGGCACCGCCGAGCAGCAGGACCACTTCGGGTTTGACCAGCTCGATCTGGCGCTCGAGAAACGGCCGGCAGACCTCGGCTTCCTGCGGCGTCGGCGTTCTGTTGCCCGGTGGCCGCCAGTAGACGATGTTGGTGATGTGGACATCGCCTTCCGCCAGCCCGATGGCCGCGAGCATGCGGTCGAGGAGCTGGCCGGCACGACCGACGAACGGCCGCCCTTCGATATCCTCGTCGCGCCCGGGCGCCTCGCCGACGATCATCACC
>JAGRKR010000723.1 GCA_020442225.1 Hyphomicrobiaceae bacterium
AAGCTCGACATCATGCGCAAGGTCGGTATCCCGCGCGCGCTGCCTTACTTCTTCGGCTCGCTGAAGATCGCCATCACGCTCGCCTTCGTCGGCTCGGTCATTTCCGAGTCGATCGCGTCCAACCACGGCATCGGCAATCTGATGTTGCAGGCGCAGGCGCAGTTCAAGGTGCCGTTGATCTTCGCAGGCCTGGTCGTATTGGCGGTGGAAGGCATCGTCATGTACGCGATCATGGCGTGGATCGAGAAGCGCATGACCGGCTGGGCGCACCGGTCCGGTTTCGGCGGCGGCGGGTAACCGCCGTCACTGCCATCGATGTGCGATCGCTGGCTGGTCCTCGCACCGGCGGATCGCTGGAAGACGCCGGTCGTCCGGGAAATTGTCGGACAACGCCGACCTTGCTAGTTTGCCGGCCTTCTCTCAGGGCGGATGATCATGAGCATTGAAAATACGGGCGCGCGTCTCATCGTCGAGGCGCTGGAGCAGAACGGTTGCGAGCGCGTCTTCTGCGTGCCGGGGGAGAGCTACCTGGCGCTTCTCGATGCGTTGCGCGATTCGAAGATCGCGGTCACCGTCTGCCGGCAGGAGGGGGGCGCCACCATGGCCGCGGAGGCCTGGGGCAAGCTCACCGGCAAGCCTGGCGTTGCCATGGTGACCCGTGGCCCCGGCGCCACCAACGCGTCCTCCGGCATTCATGTCGGCCGGCAGGACTCCACCCCGATGATTCTCTTCGTCGGCCAGGTCGGCCGCGCCATGCGTGGGCGTGAGGCGTTCCAGGAGATCGACTTCCGCCGCATGTATGGCGAGATGGCCAAGTGGATCGAGGAGATCGATTCCGCCGACCGCGTGCCGGAATTCGTCAGCCGCGCCTTCTACACGGCGACCTCCGGCCGTCCGGGGCCGGTGGTGCTGGCGCTGCCTGAGGACATGCTGCGCGAGACGACGACGGTCGCCACTCCGAAGCCCTGGGTGCAGGTCGAGACCCATCCCGGGCTCACACAGATGGCCGAGCTGCAGAAGATGCTGTGGCGCGCCGAGCGGCCGTTCGTCATTGCCGCCGGCTCGCGCTGGAGCGAGGCCGCGGTCGCGGGGCTGCGGCGCTTTGCCGAGCGCTTCAAGCTGCCCGTCGGCTGTTCGCTTCGCCGCCAGGGCCTCTTCGACAACACCCATCCGAATTACGCCGGCGATGTCGGCATCGGCATCAACCCGGCGCTCGCCGCGCGGGTGAAGCAGGCTGACCTTCTGCTGCTCATCGGCGGGCGCATGAGCGAGATGCCGTCCTCCGGCTACACGCTGATCGACATTCCCGAACCGCAGCAGACACTGGTCCACGTCCACCCGGGCGCGGAGGAACTCGGCCGGCTCTATCGTCCGACGCTTGCCATCAATGCCAGCCCGACCGCCTTCGTCGCCTCGCTCGAGGGCCTGCAGCCGCCAAAGACGATTCCATGGGAGGGCGCCGCCGACGAGGCCCACGCTGCCTATCTCGCATGGTCGACGCCGGGGCAGAATCCCGGCCCCGTGCAGCTTGGCGAGATCGTCGGCTGGCTACGTGAGCGCCTGCCGGCCGACGCCATCATCACCAGCGGCGCCGGCAACTATTCCGTCTGGGTCCACCGCTTCTATCGCCACCGCCGCTTCGGCAGCCAGATCGCGCCAACCTCCGGTTCAATGGGCTACGGCCTGCCGGCAGCGCTTGCCGGAAAGCTGAAGCACCCCGAGCGCATCGTCGTCTGCTTCGCCGGCGACGGCGATTTCCAGATGACCCTGCAGGAATTTATCACCGCCAACGAGACCGGCGCCAACCTGATCGTCATCGTCGTCAACAACGGCATCCACGGCACCATCCG
>JAGRKR010000724.1 GCA_020442225.1 Hyphomicrobiaceae bacterium
AGGGCGCGATGTCGGGGCCGGGCGACGTCGTCAGCATGGTGAAGTTCTGAGGATGATTGCCCTCGGCCTCGCGCCAGAGTCCGGCGATGGCCAGAAACGGTTGACCGCCCAGCGTGAAGCGATGTTTCTTTTTTGGATACTTCTTTCCGGTAAACTCGAAAAATCCTGATGCCGGAATGAGACACCGGTTGCTGTTGGCGAAACTTCTTCCCTCCGACCGGAAATTGAAGACCGGCCCGCCCTTGGGTCCCGAAGGCGGAAAGCTGAAATTCATCGAGACCAGCTCGATATTATTGCGGGCGGCGCGCATCACCGGCGCCATGTCGTTGACGCGGACATCGTCGCTTTCGGGAAGGTCGAGCTCGCTCTGCTGCGTGGGGATGCCAAGCTCCAGGGCCTGCATCATCTTGCAGTATTCCACCCACTTCACGTGCTGTTCGTATGCGTTGCACATGGCTTAAGATTAGCCCAGAAGGGATGATCTTTCGAGAGGGAATGGCGGCTCCCTGCCGGGATCGGGCTGTCGGCGAAGCTGAAGCCCCGCGATGCGGGTCTTCCCCCATCGGGGCGTCCATCCCTGCCGAAAACCGGCACGACTGCCTGGAGAGACGGAGGATGAGACTGTGCTGCAGGCCGTCCGACGATGGCTCGAAAAGCGGAATGCAATCCGGCGCCGCTGGCGACGAGACGCACAAGTGCTCATTCTTCTGGACAAGCGCACCGCCTACTATGAGGCGCAGCGTCGCGCGGCCCGGTCCCGGGTCGATGGCGATGCCCGCGAATTCGTCCATTGGGCGAAAGTTGCTGCCGAGATCGCGCGCACCGCACCGGGAGCGGAAATGGATATTGATGTCGTGCGTGCAGTCGTCGACGAAGAGCTCCATCGTCTTGGACCTGGGTAAACCCGCAGGCTGTGACTGCGGCCCTGGCCTCACGGCAGATTATCAAACGCGCAGCAGTTTCTCGTATCGCCTGATCAGCCGGTCCCGCTTCAGCCGCGAAAGCCTCTGAATCCAGAAGTTTCCGTCGAGTTGCTCAATCTCATGCTGGTGGCAAACCGCCAGCACACCGTCGGCTTCCTCGATTTGCTCGGCGCCGTCGAGATCCTGATAGCTGACGCGGACGCGGGGATGGCGTTCGATGTCCTCCGCGATCCCCGGCATCGAGACGCTACCTTCCGTGTGCCTGATCATTTCGGCTGAGGCCCAAAGAATCGCGGGATTGACGTAGGTCCGGAGTCCCGCTGCCGGCGACAGTTCGATCACGACCAGTCGTTTCAAGATGCCGATATGTGGTGCAGTGATGCCGATGCCTGGTGCGGCGTGCATCGTATCCGCCAGGTCGTCAGCGAGCCGGCGTAGCTCCCCATCAAAGACCAATACCGGCTCGGCGACCGCACGAAGGCGAGGGTCGGGAAATCTCACGATAGGCCGATCCGCCACATGACACTCCTTCGCTTCAGCGATCACCGGTGGCGCAGATGAGATGCCTACTACCCGCGACCGTGTCGGAATTCACGTGATCTTCAGGCCAATTTTGCGGCGCTTCGCCGGCGCCGGCGGAGCCACCGGCACAGGCGCTGCCTTTCGTCCCAGGCCGCTTGCCTTCGCCAGCTGAGAACGCGCCGCCGCATAGTTTGGCGCAACCATCGGGTAGTCGGCTGGCAGGCCCCATTTTGCCCGGTATTCATCCGGCGTCAGATTGTAGAAGTTGCCAATGTGTCGCTTGAGCGATTTGAACTTCTTGCCGTCTTCCAGGCAGATGATGAAATCCGGCGTCACCGATTTCTTGATCGGGACCGCCGGCGCGCGCTTTTCTTGCGGCTGGGGCTCAGCTGCTGACTGCAGCTTGCTGACCGCGGCATAGGTATCGGCAATCACGCGGCCGATTTCGGATGAGGGAAGCGGGTTGTTGCTGACATAGGCGGCAACGATGTCTGCGGTCAGTTCCAGGAGCTCAGTTTCGGGCGCGGCAATCCCTTCAGGCATTTTGCGAATTCTCACGATGTTTTCGTTCTTGGCGATCCCCAGCGCGATCTCGCTACAGGAAACTTAGCCGGCCGTACAGGACCGGAAGCCGCGGTATCCAACCCCGCCCTAATCGGCTCGGCGGCAGGCGTACGACGACCGCCCTCAACTCAGCGAATGTCTCGCCCATTCCCACTGCACAAAGCACTCTGCGAGCTACTGAAGCTTCCATCGAACACCCGTCCCAAGTCAGACCCGCCATGGGTTGAAGCGCCGATTCAAGCGCAAAACGCTAGTCATAGGGCAATGGCGGCATTTCACCATCCGCTACGCGCCACAACCACGCGTCTACCGCGGGCCGAAACGCGATCAGCGCCTCGAGCACGTCCTCGTAGGAACGATCTGCTGATGGCGGAATGACATAGAGACCGATGGGCCGGCCTTGGCGCTGCAGTATCGCAGCCGCGGTCGGCTTATCCGGTGGCAGGTTGTAGCGCAGACCCTTCACACTTCGCTCCTTTCTCCTGGCGAGCGCATCTACCAGCTTCTTCTCATAGGCGGACTCGTAGGGCACCCAATTCGCGGCCACCACCATGAACGCCATTTCCTCGATCACCGCGAGCCCGGCTGTAGACAACCCAAACGTCGCAATAGCGATCAAATGGGAAGCTTCATCGGCCGCCCACAGCGCAACCTCATTCGCAAAACGGGTCTGGAGCCGACGATGAAGGCTCTCGTCCATCAGGAACACAAACCCCGGCATGTGCTTGACGATCAATTTGTGACCGCTGCGTGCTGCCACGAATTCCTTGACCTCGCCGACGAGAACCATCAGCTTTCTCGGACCGCTCTTCGGAAGCACCGCGGGTGCAAGCGCCTCTGCGCGCCTCTGTTCGATCGCGGATTTGTCGACGGATCGGAACGGCTCTGGCACGAATAGGATCTCTCGGAGCGGTCCGCCCTTAACCGTCATCTGGCCAGCGGCCTCGACGAGGTGCCAACGGATATTCCACCAATGGCGCTTGCCAGCCCACCGCGACGTCCAGACAGTTAGTTCTGCTTCATGCCAGAGATAATGAAGCAGGCCGCGCAGGGACAATTTCTTGGTGTCCCCGACCACGCTGTCCGCGCCTCCTGCGGCAGCTGCCGGCGCAGATCGCGCGCCAATCTTCGAGAGGCTAAAATCGAGTTTGAGTGCGGCGGTTCCACTCCCGGGATCGACCTGGATCGCGTTGCCCATCAGCACGCCGAGGCCGGACAGTTCGTCGGGCGGCTCGTATGAGGAACATGAAGGTTCGTGACCGCCGCCGGAAAGCGGCATCCGCTTGACGACGTATTGGTCGCCAAGCCGCGCAACATACATCGCGGGGCTTGGCTCATTGCATAGGCAAAGGGGCCGGATCTTTCTGCGATAAGCATCCGCGAGCGCATGCTGAAGATCCGGTGCCGTCTCCTCGATTACCTGCTCAGCAAGCCTGAATCGTCGCATTGCCTCCATTGCTCCGGACGCCGCCGCATCCCCCGCGTATTGATTCATGATTTTACCACCGAAGCAACCCGGCTGCCCTTTTGGGCCTCGACTTTCGATATCTGGCCGCGTGGCTTCGCTGGAGCCCAGCCGCATCTAGTCTTCACCCTTCGGGCGCGCATCCCGGGCGCGGGCGCTGCCACACCTTAGGCGCTTCCGGTTTGCGGCAGGCCGGCCAGCAAAGGAAGAGGGCGGGCGACTTGCGGTGGCGGGCTGAGGTCCGGGAGAGAGGCTCCCGGCGTCCGCCGCGGAGCAAACCCATGACACAGATCGCAATTCAGGCACCGGCACGCATTGCGCCCACCGGCTACAAGGTCGATGTCAGCCGCGGCCAGCGCATTGGCCGCGTGTCGTCGGAATGGTTCAACCGGCCAGACGACGAACGCTTCCTGTCCCTCACCGATCTCCACAATTCGGTCAAACGGCGGTCGGCACGAAGCAAGACCCGGATCGTGGAAAGCGAAGCCATCCGCGTCGAGGCTGCGCGGGACAATCCCGAACGTCTGATGTTGATGCTGCCGGCCGCGCCCGCGCCTGTCGCCCCAACGCATTGGAGTTTCGGTCAACTCACCAGTCTGGTCGGCGCACCGGCGACCTATCTGCGCCAGCTTCCGGCCGCGCTGGCAGGCATCAACCTTCAATACGGCCTTTCCACGCACCGCGCCTTATCCTGACTCTGTGATCCTGTCTCAGAATCATGCATTGGAGGCGCCTCACCACGGCTCCGGTGAAGCTCTTCAGACGTCCGGGTCAAGCGTTCCCGCAGCGTAGCGAGGACAACGCTTGACGCGGCGGCGGCACGACAAGCTGTTCCATGGGGTGCAGGACAAGTCCTGCACCCCTGCCGCGTGGCGAACGGGAGAGCGCGAGGGGAACCCCTCGCATCTAAAGGAAGACTCGCGCCGTAGGCGCTCC
>JAGRKR010000725.1 GCA_020442225.1 Hyphomicrobiaceae bacterium
CTTCCTTCTGCGGCGCACCGACGCCCTTCATGCAAGAAACGCTTGCGGTTAGTCTAGTGGCGCGACACACCGGGGTCGGGCACGTCAGAACGGGGAGAGACAAGGAATGCGAGCCGAAGGCTTGGCTGTTGGCAAGACGCTGGTCACCGGCGTGATCGGCGCGGATACGCATATCGTCGGCAATCGCATCCTGTCGCTGGCGCTCGAAAAAGCCGGGTTCAACGTCGTCACTCTCGGGGCGCTCACGCCGGCCGAGGACTTCATCAAGGCGGCGATAGAGACGGCCGCCGACGCCATCCTGGTCTCATCGCTCTACGGCCAGGGAGAGCTCGACTGCCGCGGCTTCCGCGACATGTGCATCGAGGCGGGCCTCGAGGATATTCTGCTCTACGTCGGCGGCAACCTCGTGGTCGGCAAGCGCAGTTGGGACGAAACCGAGGCAACCTTCAAGGCCATGGGCTTCGACCGGGCCTTCCCACCGGGGACGCGAACCGAGGGCGTCATCGACCTCCTCAATCGCGATTTCGCGGCACGGGCGGATGGCAAGCGGATTGCCGACGCATGACGGGTGAACGCGCACTTCTGATCGATTTCGGCTCGACCTACACGAAACTGCGCGCTGTCGATCTCGACGAGGCGCGCGTCACCGCTGCCGGGCAGGGGCCATCCACCGTCACCACGGACGTCACGATCGGGCTCGAGGCCGCTCTCGCCGACCTCGCCCGGCACATGGGCGGACTGCCGGCCTTCAAGCACCGCCTGGCATCGTCGAGCGCCGCCGGGGGCCTGCGCATGGTCACTATCGGCCTCGTCAGGGAGCTCACCGCCGAGGCCGCCCGTCAGGCCGCTCTCGGAGCCGGCGCCAAGCTCGTCGGCACCTTCAGCTACCGCCTCACCGAGGCCGACGGCCGCGCCATTGCCGGCCTTGCACCCGACATCCTGCTGCTGGCCGGCGGCACGGACGGCGGCAATGCCGAGGTCGTCAGCCACAATGCCCGGCGGCTCGCCGAACTGTCGCTCGCCTGCCCCGTGGTGGTGGCCTGCAACCGGGATGTCGCCGACGACTGCGCCGAGATCCTGGCCGCCGCGGGCCAGCCGGTGACGTTGGCCCAGAACGTCATGCCCCGCTTCGGCGAGCTCGATATCGAGCCGGCCCGTGCCGCCATCCGGCAGGTCTTCATCGATCGCATCGTGCACGCCAAGGGCATCGATCGCGCCGCCGAGAAGTTCGACGCCGTGCTGATGCCGACACCCGCCGCCGTCATGGATGGCGCCCGTCTGCTCGCCGAAGGTGCCGGCGACCACGCGGGGCTCGGCGACCTCCTGATCGTCGACATCGGCGGCGCCACGACCGACGTGCACTCCGTCGCCTCGGGCAATCCGAGCCGCGAGGGCGTGGTGCAATACGGCCTGCCCGAGCCCTACGTGAAGCGCACCGTCGAGGGCGACCTCGGCATGCGCCACAACGCCGCCACCATCGTGGAGGCGGCCGGCAGAGAGCGGATCGCCGAGCGCGCCGGCATCGCCCTGGACGAGGTCGACCGCCTGCTCGCCGCCATCGCAGAAGACGTCGAGCGACTGCCGGCCAGTGCCACGGAGCGCGCATTCGACGAGGCGCTGGCCTTTGCCGCCGTCCGCATCGCGGTGACCCGCCATGCCGGTACGACGCGCGTCGTGCAGACCGCACAGGGGCCGACCGTGGTCCAGACCGGCAAGGACCTGAGCCGCGTCGGCACCGTTATCGGCACGGGCGGCGCCCTGGCCCACGGCGCGGCGCCAGCCGGCATCCTCGCCGCGGCGCTGGCCTCGCCCGACGAGCCATTCTCGCTCCGACCATCCGAGCCCCGTCGCTTTCTCGATCGGGATTACCTGCTCTATGCCGCCGGCCTGTTGGCCGAGGTCGCACCCGAGGCGGCCTTCCGGCTCGCTCGCAGCTCACTCGTACCGATTTGAAACGCCCGTGCTGGGGCTGAGCGCTTCCCGCCCCCCGACATGACCTCACAGGGCCGCACTGCAGCGTGAATTGGCCATCGCCTTCAACGGGCCACCGCGCCTATACTCATCGACGTCAGCCTTCGGGACGCCTGCCGCAGAGCAGCGCCCGCCGGCACCCGACCACGAGGAAAACGCCTATGACCGTGCCCGCCAAGACGCCTGAATCTCGCCTGCCGCTGTCTGCTGCCGAGATCCCGCTCGAGGTCTTCCAGAAGATGCGCGCCGAGAACCTCGCACGATGGCCGACCGGGGCGCTCGTCGATCTCGACGAGGCCGTCGCCTATCACCGCACCATGCCGCGCCACAAGCAGCTCGGCTTCGCCATGCGCGAGGCGGACCGGCTCGGGCAGTGCCTGACCCAGCCGCGCGGCGGCTTCGGCACGCTCGAGCTGCAACTGGAATTGATGCGCGAGCTCGACCAGTCCGGTCTCGCCGACATCGTGCCGACCACCACAGACAGCTACACCCGCAACGAGCAGTGGGCCAAGGCGCAGACGGGCATCGAGGAATCCGAAAAGGCCGGACGCTCGATGCTCAACGGGTTCCCGATGGTCAACTACGGCCCGAAGGAGGCGCGCAAGCTCATCGAGGCGGTCTCCAAGCCGACCATCGTGCTCTCCGGCACGTCCTTTCCGCGACTGACGTGCGAGGTCGCCTTCGCCGCCGGCTATACGGGCTACCTCGGCTCCGGGCTCGCCTACACCACGTCCTACACCAAGGAAACCTCGATCGAGGAGGGCATCCGCAACTACCAGTACCTGGATCGGCTCGCCGCGCTTTACGCGGCACACGGCATCGAGTTGCACCGGCGCCAGCCGGGCTTCCTCACAGGCACCAACATTCCGCCGTCGATCGCGATCATCACCGCCATCATCGACGCTCTTCTGGCGGCCAATCAGGGCGTCAAGAACTACGGGCTCGAGCTCGGCCAGTCGCTGCACCTCGTGCAAGACGCCGCGGCCGTCAAGACCTGCCGGGAGCTGGTGCAGGAGTACCTGCGCAAGATGGGCTTCGACGACGTCTTCACCTCCGTCACGGTGCTGCACTGGATGGGCGCCTGGCCCTACGACGACGCCCAGGCGGCAGCACTCATCGCCTACGGCGGTACACTGGCCGCCGTGTCCGGCGCGACCAGCATCACGACCAAGAGCACACACGAGGCGTTCGGCATTCCGACACCCAAGGCCAACGCCGAGGGCCTCAGAATGACGCGCATGGCGCTCTACCTGGCGCGCCAGCTCAAGCTCGACGACCTGCCCGAGTTCAAGCTCGAGTGCGAGATGATCCGGCGCGAGGTGCGCCCGGTAGTCGACAAGATGCTGGAGATGGGCGACGGCGATGTGGCGGTCGGCTGCGTGCGCGCCTGCGAGGCGGGCGTCGTCGACATTCCCTGGTCGCCGAACCGCTACGTAAAGAGCCGCATCATGCCGGCCCGCGACGCGGACGGCTATATCCGCATCCTGTCGCCCGGCGACATGCCGATTCCAGCCGATGTGCTGGCCTATCACGAGGAGAAGTTGCGCAAGCGCGCCGAGAAGGAAGGCCTCTCCTATGGCGACGATCTCGCCGTCACCAGCGTCTACGAGATGTCCGAGACTCTGGAGAAGCTCGTGCCATTCCCCTTCGCCGCCTGACCCCCTATCGGATCACAGAACAGGAGCACCGCAACATGACCGTGAGCGACGAAGTGCTCGCCGCCTATCGTGAGCTGGCGACGCCGACCATCGCCAATGCACTCGACGATATCGCCTTCTCCGGAGTGATGCAGGGGCTCGGGCAGATCGTCCCCGGCACACGTGCCGTCGGCCGCGCCGTGACCATCCGCCAGGTGAGCGGCGAGCGCGGTACGTTCACCTCGGCCGACTTCAAGGTCGGGCACATGATCGACGCCTGCCCCAAGGGCGAGATTCTCGTGATCGACAACTCCGGCCAGGCGATCTCCACGTTCGGCGGCCTTGCGACATTCGCCGCCAAGGTCAAGGGCATCGGTGGCGTCGTGGTCGACGGCGGCGTGCGCGATCGCGAGGAGATGCTCGAGCACAAGGTGCCGATCTTCGCCCGTCACATGACGCCGCTCACCGGCCGCACGCGGCTGCAGATCACCGCCATCAACGAGCCCGTGTCGTGCGGCGGTGTGCGCGTTCGGGCGGGTGACGTGATCGTGGCCGACGGCTCGGGCGTCGTCTGCATCCCTGCCGAGCAGGCCGCCAAGGTTGCCGAGCTCGCCGCGCAATACACCGCGGACGACAAGGCCTGCGAGGCGGAGCTCGCCAAGGGGCTCACGTTCCGGGAAGCGATGGCCAAGTTCACGCGCATATGACCATCGGCTGACTTGCACCGCTATCGGCTTGCAATGGTATGACGGGATAGATATCGACCGCCTGACTATAACGAAAAACGAAACGAACCTGGGAGGAACACATGAATACTCGCCACATTCTCGCGGCCGGCATCACGGCCGGACTTCTGGCGGCGCCGCTGCCGGCAGCGGCGCAGACCGTCGACGGACCCTCGGTGAGCTGGAACCTGTCG
>JAGRKR010000076.1 GCA_020442225.1 Hyphomicrobiaceae bacterium
CGCCCTGGTTGGCCTGGCTGCCGGAGTGCGGCTGCACGTTGGCGAAGCCGCAACCGAACAGCCGCGTCGCCCGCTCGATGGCGATCCGCTCGGCGACGTCGACGAACTCGCAGCCGCCGTAATAGCGCCGGCCAGGATAGCCTTCCGCGTACTTGTTGGTGAGCACGCTGCCCGCCGCCTCGAGTACGGCGCGCGAGACGATGTTCTCGGAGGCGATGAGCTCGATATGGGTCTGCTGCCGCCCGAGCTCCTGGGCGATGGCCTCGGCGATCTCCGGATCGCTGGCACGCAGCGAACGCTGGCTCGGGCCCGAGGCGTGCTCGGAATGGGGGCTGGCCTGGCGGATGGACATCGACTGCTTCCTCTTGCGAGCGTGCACCGGGCGGCGGCCATTGCGGCGCGTTCCGGGCTTGCCCTGACCGCGATCCACGCCGCGATGTGCCGCACCTCGCCAGCCGCTCTCACTGGCAGGGCCGGGCATCATGATCACGCGACGCGCCGAGCGTGTGATCGACGGCGACGGCCTCGCGCTCGCGAGCCCGCGACACCGGACATCACCCGCTCATCATGAGCACAAGATGCGATCGACGTTCTCGCTGGCAGCGTGGGGCTGTTCCAGCTCGACCTCCCGCACCCTCAGAGCCTCCCGGGCGGCGGTGGAACGAGAGGTTCGCGCCCTGCCCGCGGGGCGCCCCGTGACTAGCACAGGTCGGCAGCCGGCAACAAGGAAAGCGACAGCACATCCCCGCACTGTGTGTCGCGCACTGTCGCGGTCTTGGAGGTGACGGCCCGGTCCGGTCGCGCTATTCGGCGGCGGCGGCGAGGCCCGTGAGGCCCAGCTCGCGCCACAGCGTGGCGAGCGAGGCCACGAGATGATCCATGTCGGCGTCGGTGTGCTGCGGCGTCGGCGTCAGGCGCAGGCGCTCGGTGCCGCGCGGCACGGTCGGATAGTTGATCGGCTGCACGTAGATCGCGAAGCGGTCGAGCAGCGCGTCGGTGACCTCCTTGCACAGCACGGGGTCGCCCACCAGCACCGGCACGATGTGGCTCGGGTTCTGCATCACCGGCAGGCGCGCGCGCTCGAGCCGCGCCATCAGCGTATGCGCACGCTCCTGGTGGCGTGTACGCTCGACGCTGCTGGCCTTCAGATGCCGGATGCTGGCGACCGCTCCTGCGGCCAGGGCCGGAGCCAGCGAGGTCGTGAAGATGAAGCCCGAGGCGTAGGAGCGGATGGCGTCGCACACGTCGCGGCTCGCCGCGATATAGCCGCCCATGACGCCGAACCCCTTGGCCAGCGTCCCGTTGATGACGTCGACCTCGCCCGCCACGCCGAGCGCCTCTGAGAGACCGCCGCCGCGTGGCCCGTAGAGCCCGACCGCATGCACCTCGTCGAGATAGGTCAGCGCGCCGTAGCGCTTCGCGAGCTCGCAGATGGCTCCGATCGGCGCCATGGTGCCGTCCATGGAGTAGACGGACTCGAAGGCGATGATCTTCGCCCGCTCGCGCGGCTGCGCCGCCAGCAGCCGCTCGAGGTCGGCCATGTCGTTGTGGCGCCAGATCACTTTTTCGCCCCGGCCGTGCCGGATGCCGGCGATCATTGAGGCGTGGTTCTTCTCGTCGGACAGGACCAGCGCTCCCGGCAGCAGCCGCTGCAGCGTGTCGAGCGTGGTGTCATTGGCCACGTAGGCCGAGGTGAAGACCAGCGCCGCCTCCTTGGCGTGCAGGTCAGCGAGCTCGGCCTCGAGCTCGACGTGATAATGCGTCGTGCCGGAGATGTTGCGCGTGCCACCGGAGCCGGCCCCCGCTGCGTCGATCGCCTCGTGCATCGCCGCGAGCACATCGGGGTGCTGGCCCATGCCGAGA
>JAGRKR010000077.1 GCA_020442225.1 Hyphomicrobiaceae bacterium
CGGCCGGTGATCTCGGAAATCGTGGCGCCGCAATCGGGGCTGGCGCTGAACTGGGTCGGCAATGTCTCGGCGGCGAGCGAGTTCGAGCTGGGGTTCCTGCGGGTCGGCACGCTGGCCGAACGCACCGCCGATCTGGGCGACGTGGTGCTGAAGGGCGAGCTGCTGGCGCGGCTCGACGCAAGCGACCTGGATGCCGAGGTGCGGGCGGCGCAGGCCGGCGAGCATATCGCCGCCGCCAGCGTGGCGACCGCCGAGGATGCCGACCGGCGCGCCCGGGCTCTGGTCGAGCGGGGGGTCGATTCCAGCGCTGCGGCGGAAACCACGGCCAACAACCTCGCCGCCGCGCGGGCGGCGCTGGCGGCCGAGTACCGGTTCAACTGGCAGCACGAGTGTTTTTCCAAGCCGACGGTGTCGCTGATAGACGGCATGGTCATGGGCTCGGGCGTCGGCCTCACGTCCTATGGCACCCACCGGGTGGCCGGGCCGGCCTACCGCTTCTCGATGCCGGAGGTGCGGATCGGGTTTTTTCCCGACGTCGGCACCTGCTGGCTTTTGTCGCGGATGCCGGAGAGCCTCGGCATGTACCTGGCGCTGACGGGCGAGGGCGTGGGGCCGGCGGACGCATTCCACCTCGGACTTGTGACTCATGTACTGCCGGAGGCGCGCGTTGCCGAGGTCGTCGCGCACGTGGCCGACGCCGACCCGGTCGACCCCATTCTCGATGCCTGGCATGCCAATCCCGGCGAAGGGCCGCTGCTGGGTGCGGCGCCGGTGATCGCGCGCTGCTTCTCGGCGCCGACGGTCGGAGAGATCCGCCAGCGGTTGGCCTCGGTCAGCGGAGCCGGCCAGGAGGTGGCGGCCCGTGCGCTCGCCAGGATGGGGCAAGCCTCTCCGCTCGCGCTCGAGATCACTCATCGGGCCGTGACGCTGGCCCAAGGCCTGGATCTGCGGCAGACGCTCGAACAGGACTACCGGATCGCGTCCAGGTTGATCGTGGAGCCGGATTTCCTCGAGGGCGTGCGCGCGCGCCTCGTGGACAAGGACGGCGAGCCGCGCTGGCGGCACGGCGCGGACGGCGACGGCGCCAGGGCCGAGGTCGACGCCTTTTTCGCACCTGTCGCGGAGGGTGAGCTGGCGCTGCCGTCGCGGGCTGCGATGCAGACCCGCTGAAGGGGCGGGAAGAGCCTCCGGCACACCCGCTAACCGATTGTTCAACAAGCCTCTTAGGCCTATTTTAGCTTCGCTCCGCTAACGTGCTGGCAACCCGGAAAAAAAGAACCGGGACGCGTCAAGCACGAGGCAGGGATATGAGTATAGCATTCGATACGGTGCGGCACCGCGCGCCGCAGGTCGAGGATACGTTCAAGAACGAGTATCTTCAGGCATTGCGCTTGATCGAGCGCCTGCATCGCCTTCTCCTCGACGTCATCAAGGACGAGTTCGATCGCGTCGGCGGTTCCGAGCTCAACAGTGTGCAGGCACTGCTGCTGTACAACATCGGCGAGTCCGAGTTGACGGCCGGTGAACTGAAGACCCGCGGTTACTACCTGGGCTCGAATGTCTCCTACAACTTGAAGAAGCTCGTCGACATGGGCTTCCTGCACTACAAGCGGTCGGAGACGGATCGTCGCTCGGTGCGTGTCAGCCTGACGGAGAAGGGCAAGCAGGCCTGCGACGTCGTCAGCAAGCTCTACCAGCGGCAACTCGGCAGCATCGAAGCCGTGGGCGAGGTGAGCCGCCAGGATTTCCACACGCTCAACGTGGCCTTGAACCGCCTCGAGCGCTTCTGGTCGGATCAGATCCGCTTCCGTCTTTAGACAACCGGCGACTTCGGGGGCTCACGTCTGCGGGGCCTCGAAGCGCGCTGAACTCGGCATCCAGTCATCGAGCTGGCGTACGCTCCGCACCGTCGCAGGTCACCCTGCCGGCGCGGAGCCGTCGGCGTTTGCCTGAGCCTCGCCCTCGAGCGGGGATCTCCACTGCCCCCCTCGGTCAATCCGGCTGCGTTGCCCCGGCGTCACGTATTTGTGGCGTTGCAGCATCACTCCGTTGGCATCGAAGCGAGAGCACCGGGATTTGACTTCCCTGTGCGGCCCGAATTGTCCAAACTTGCTGCAAGCGGGTAGAGGCAGCGAGACCACGGTCGGGGACACTGTGCCCCGAACGTCCATGTCGTCGTCTCACGGAAGTGCGGCTGAGCCGGACCGGGTGACTTGGAGTTTCATTAACTCCTCGACCCTATGGTTAAAGAGAAATTGTGATGGGCACCGAGGCCATGACTATGCTCGTCTGGAGATCATGCAGGAGCCGGAGCGGCAGCACTCTGCGCGGCCGCGTCGGACTGGGGTTGGCGGCGGCCGTGATGGCTGCGATCGGCGTTGCGGCGCCGGGACCTGCCCATGCCAACGATCCATTGAGCTGGGCGCGCTTCGGCCTCCCCGGCACCTCCACGCCGCACTACGGCTATGACCGGGAGTTCGCGCGGGAATGGGAAGCCAATCCGCCGCGCGGATATCCGACGCTTTCGCCGGACAACCTGGGTCCGTTGAAGGCCGCGATCAAGCGCTACAAGGCGGTCGTCGCGGCCGGCGGCTGGCGCACGATCCCCAACGTGCAGTTGCGCAGCGGGCAGACGCATGCCGCGGTCGGGCTGCTGCGTGCGCGCCTGCGCCTGACGGCGGACATCAAGCAGGACTCGAGCTACGCCGACTACTTCGATCATCATCTCGAGCGCGCCGTGAAGCGCTTCCAGGCCCGCCACGGCCTGAGCCCCACGGGTGTCGTCGACAAGCGTACGATCGCGGCGCTCAACGTGCCCGCACCGGCGCGGCTCAAGCAGTTGCAGACCAACCTCGGGCGCCTGACGAGCCTCGTGCGCTCGACCGGCAAGCGCTACCTGATGGTGAACATCCCCGCCGCGCAGATCGAGGCCGTGGAGGGCGGACGTGTCGTGTCGCGCCATTCGGCGGTCGTCGGCAAGATCGATCGTGCGACGCCTATTCTGCGCTCCGCCGTGCACGAGCTCAATTTCAACCCCGTGTGGCATCTTCCGCCGACCGTCATCGAGAAGGATCTCATCCCCAAGGGGCGTGAGATGCAGCGGGGCGGCAAGAGCGTGCTCGCCAAGTACGGGATCGATGCCTACAGCGGCGACGGGCGCAAGCTTAAGCCGGGCAAGATCGACTGGCGGTCCAGCGCGGTGCGCTCCTACACCTTCAAGCAGCAGCCGGGCCCGCAGAACCCGCTCGGCTTCGTGAAGATCAATTTCCACAACAGCCATTCCGTCTACATGCACGACACGCCCTCACAGACGCTGTTCGGCCGCAACTTCCGGGCCGCCAGCTCAGGCTGCGTGCGGGCGCAGAACATCGAGCAGCTCACGGCCTGGCTGTTGTCCGGCAATGAGAAGTGGACGCGCGAGCGGGTGGTGCAGATGCGCAAATCGGGCGAGCGCCTCGACGTTCGTCTGAAGAAGCCGGTGCCGCTCTATTTCGTCTACGTCACCGCGTGGGCGACGGAGGATGGCGTGGTGCAGTTCCGCCGCGACATCTACCTGAAGGACGGCGTCGGAGCCATGGCCGCCGCCTACTGAGCGGGGCGGCGGACCGGCCGGTCCGCCTCGCCGGCCGCCTCATTCGCGTCGCCGGGGCGGCGCCGGGCCGAGAGCAGGGCGCCTGGTCCGCCGGCAGCGGGCTCGACCGCGCAAGCGTCGGCTCCTTGCATCGCCAGGCTCTCTGGCCGCCGGCGTCGCAGATCGTGCCGCGGTGTGGCCGTGCGCGCGGACACGAACAGGCGCCAGGCTCATCCCCGCATCGTCGATTGTTGTGCGCCTGCGCCAGGGCGTGGGGTGCGACGACGGGCGCCGCCAGCCTACTGGCGATGGCGAGCCAATGCCGCTAATGTGATCTCCACGCGGAGACCGCCGCGGCATGGGGTTGCCGCCGGCGTCCTGCGCTGTTGGCGCAGGCTGGAATGCGGGAATATTTCGTCACCTCACGGCGTTGACGGGTCGTGGGCGGGTGTCTGGGAGCGAGGTCGAGGGTCATGGATTACGCCCGGCAGTTTTCAACGGCGCTGGCGGCCTTGCGGGCAGAGGGACGCTACCGGGTGTTCGCCGACATCCGGCGCGAGCGCGGCGGATTCCCGCGTGCGACGCGCTTCATGTCGGACGGCAGCACACCGATCACGGTCTGGTGCTCGAACGACTAT
>JAGRKR010000726.1 GCA_020442225.1 Hyphomicrobiaceae bacterium
GCCAGCGCCAGCGCGCGGGCGCGGGTCTGGCTGACGCGCCCCTTCATGCCCACGAGCAACTTCTCGGTGTCCAACGATGTGAGATCGTCCGTCGCGGTTGCAAAGCGATCGCACGTGTCGACCCGCCCGCCCGGGAAGACGTACTTGCCGGGCATGAACTTCTGATCGAGGCGGCGCTTGCCGAACAGGATGCGGGGCTCGCTGCTGCTGCTGTCGACGATGATCAGCGTTGCGGCGTCGCGCGGCTTCAACAATGGCTTCGCCGAGGCCGGCTTTCTCTCGGCCGATGGGCTCGTCTCGCTCATGGTCGCGTCTGTCCCCCTGCTGGCGTGGTGTCGCCGACGTAGGTGGCATCGAGGTCGAGCTTTTCCGTTTCCCCGCCGAACCCGTGCATGCGCAGGGCCCACTGCAGGCCCACCAGCGCGCCCTTGATCAGCGGCAGCAGCACCAGAGAGGCGAGGATGGCGGCGGGCATCGAAACGGCCAGATTAAGCCACATCGGCGGCTCGAAGGCCGTTTCCAGAGCCAGGACCAGGCTGATGGCGATGTGGCCGACAATGAAGATCGTGAAATAGGGCGGTGCATCGTCGGCGCGATGGTGATGCAGCTCTTCGCCACACGAGGGGCAGCTGTCGCGCACCTTGAGATAGCCGTCGAACATGTGCCCCACGCCGCAGGACGGGCATCGCCGGGCAAAGCCGCGCAGCATGGCCGACAGGGTGTGCCGTGCCGGGGCGGCGAGGGGGGCGCCTGCGGAGCCCGATGAGATCTGTAGCATCCGTCTCGCTTTCGTCAGAATGCAGCGGCTTCGTCGTTGCTGCATGGGCCAGATGAGCATCGCGGGATGTCGACCGTGATCAGTAAAGCATGATCGGCTTCGGCGGAATTGCCTTAGTGTCCCATCATGAAGGCTTGCGCTCCGGTTGTCTCAGCGGCGTCCGGGGCGGCGTGGGCGACGGGGCGTGCGCAGCCGGCCCTTCGCCAGTCGGCGCAAGGGCTTGCCGTCGCTGAGCACCTCGAAGCGGAGCGCGCCCGCGGTCGGGATGGCCTCGACCAGCCGCACGCTGACGGTATCGCCGAGCTGATAGCCCGCGCCGCTGCGCTCCCCCACCAGCGCGTGGTGCTCCTCGTCGTGGCGGAAATACTCCTGACCGAGCGTGGCAACGGGCACGAAACCGTCGGCGCCGGTGTCTCTCAGGCGTACGAACAGCCCGCTGCGGGTCACGCCGGAGACGCGCCCCTCGAACGTGGCGCCGACCCGCTCGGCCAGAAAGCGCGCGATCAGCCGGTCTGCGGTCTCGCGCTCGGCGGCCATGGCGCGGCGCTCGGCATCCGAGATCGCCTGGGCCGTCTCGGCCAGATGTGCGCCGGTCTCCTCGTCGGCGAGCCCGCCGTCGCCGAGCCGGCAGGCGCGGATCAGGGCGCGATGGACGAGCAGGTCGGCGTAGCGGCGGATTGGCGACGTGAAATGCGCGTAGCGGCGCAGGTTCAGGCCGAAGTGCCCGTAATTTTCCGATGCATATTCGGCCTGCGCCTGCGTGCGCAGCACGACCTCGTTGACGAGGATGTCTTCGGTCGAGCCTGCGACCTGCGCCAGCACGCGATTGAAAGCGGCGGGCCGCAGCGCGCCCTGTTTGGCGAAGTTGATGTCCATCGTGGCCAGAAGTTCGCGAAGCGCCTGCACTTTCTCCATGCCGGGCGCATCGTGGACGCGATAGATCAGCGGAATCTTCGCCTGCTCGAGCGTTTCGGCGGCCGCGACGTTGGCCATGATCATGAATTCTTCGATCAGGCGATGGGCGTCGAGCCGCTCCGGCACGATGACGCGATCGACCGTGCCGTCGGCTTTAAGCAGAATTTTGCGCTCGCGCAGATCGAGATCGAGCGGCTCGCGCCGGTCGCGCGCACGTTTGACTGCGGCATAGGCGTCGTAGAGCGGACGCAGGATCGGATCGAGCAGCGGCCCCGTCACGTCGTCCGGTGCGCCGTCGATGGCCGCCTGCGCCTGCGCGTAATGCAGTTTTGCGGCGGAACGCATCAAGACGCGATGAAAGCTGTGCGAAATCTTGCGGCCGTCGGGGCCGATCACCATGCGCACGGCGAGCGCGCCCCTTCGCTCGGCGGGCTTCAGCGAGCACAGGTCGTTGGAGATGCGCTCGGGCAGCAT
>JAGRKR010000727.1 GCA_020442225.1 Hyphomicrobiaceae bacterium
GACAAGGGCTACCGCTGGTACACGGGCGGCAAGCTCAAGGGCAAGATCAACACGTTCCGCGACTTCATCGCCGCCGGCGAATACCTGGCCGCGGAGCGCTTCACAGGCCGCGGCAACATCGTCGCGCACGGCGGCTCGGCCGGCGGCATGCTGGTCGGCGCCGTCGCCAACCTGGCGCCGGACCTCTTCCTCGGCATCATCGCCGACGTACCCTTCGTCGACGTTCTGAATACCATGCTCGACAAGGACCTGCCGCTGACGCCTCCGGAGTGGCCCGAGTGGGGCAACCCGCTGACCAGCGCCGAGGAGTTCCGCTACATCAGAAGCTACTCCCCATACGACAACGTCGCGCGCAAAGCCTATCCGCACATCTTCGCCTACGGCGGCCTGACCGACCCGCGCGTGACCTACTGGGAGCCGGCCAAATGGGTCGCGCGGCTCCGGGCGCTCAAGACGGATGCGAACCTCCTGCTGCTCAAGACCAACATGGAAGCTGGTCACGGCGGCGCCTCCGGACGCTTCGAGCAGTTGCGGGAGATCGCTCTCGACTATGCCTTCGCCTTGAAAATTGCCGGCAGGACCGGCGCTGCCGGAGCCTGAGGCGCGATCGACTCCGGCGGCGGCGCTTGCGCGCTCCACGCGACGGACGACTTGCAGACGCGCGCGCCACCGTGCAGTCTGACCACGTTACATTTTCAGGGAGACCCCCATGACCTACACACTCGAGCAATTCTGCGCCGATTGTCGCTCGGCACTGCAAGCCGATCCAGGCGACGCCGGCCGTGAGGCGATCAGCAACAACATGCAGGAGCTGCTGAAGAACGAGGCTTTCGTCGCCGAGCACCTGGGGCCCCAGGTGGCGGACGGACGCCACGAGCTTTACCGCGACCCCGAGCTGAATTTCGTCGTGCTCGCCCATGTCGACCGCACCCCGCGCCCGTCACCCCCGCACGACCACGGGCGCTCCTGGGCGGTCTACGGGCAGGCCATCGGCTGGTCCGAGATGAAGGTCTACGATCGCGTCGATGGGAGTACCGGACCGGGCTCGGCATCGCTCGAACTGGTCGAGCAGTTCCGCCTGGAGCCGGGAGAAGCTGGCATTTTCGGCGTCGGCGCGATCCACGCGGTCGAGCGCTCGTCCGGCGGCTGCTGCTATGTCCGCGTCACCGGAGAAGACCTCGAGGTGGTCCCCCGGCTCAGGTACGACAAGGACAACACGCAGGCCGTCCTCGTCGAAAGCCTGAATCTCACCTGAAAACGTCCGCCGCCGCGCCAATGGCGGGACGCCCATCCGTCGCGAGGCGAGGCAAACAGCGAAACGGCGCGGGTCGCTCCGCGCCGTAAGTCGTTTCTGGACGGTCGAGGCGGCTCAGTAGTCGTCGTCGCCCCAGCTGCCACCGTCATCCTGATCGTAGGGCTCGTCGTCCGCATCGAACGAGCGGTCGTAGGCGTTGTCGGAGCCGTTCTCGAGCTGATTGCCGTCCGAGGCATCCTTGGCGTAGCTCGGCTCGGAACTCGACGGCGTCGCCGCCTGCGCCTGCGAGAGCAGCGGGTTGCTGCTGCCCTGCATCATCGAGCTGATGCCCTGGAAGAGTAATGCGC
>JAGRKR010000728.1 GCA_020442225.1 Hyphomicrobiaceae bacterium
AGCATGACGACGGCGCGGCAGCCGAGGCGATCAAGCCCGGCGAGCATGGCGGCGGCCTCGTCGACCGTCGGGCTCATGACGCCCGGCGTCAGCCGCTCCGGCGCGATGCCGGCGGCGACCAGCTTGCGCACCGCATCGAGCTTCTGCGCCACCGAGAAGGAGGCGCCCTCGCCGGTGGTGCCGAAGGTGGAAACGAAGCTGCAGCCCTGCGCCAGAAGGCGGGAGACGTGGCTCGCCAGCCGCCCCGCGTCGATCTCGAGCGCCTCGGTGACCGGCGTCAGCGACGCGGCAATGATTCCCTGCAAGTCCCGATCGCGCACGCTCATGTTCTCCCCAAGGCGGCATGGCACAACAACTGATACAATCAGTCGTACCATCAGTGTTTACATCAGACGTCGATTGTTGCAAAGTCGGCTTCCAAAAATGATTGTGCCGGGTATGAGCCCGGTCAAAAGGCTCTGTTCAGGGAGGAAAGCGAAATGCAGATTCTGAAGACTGCCGCCATCGCCGCGCTTGCGGGAACGATGCTGTCGATCGGCAGCGCCATGGCCGCCCCGATCGAGGTGAAGATCACCACGGTCAGCGTCCCGACCGACATCCACACCAAGGCCCTGCACGTCTTCAAGGACGAGCTCGACAAGGCGATGCCGGGTCACTTCGACATCCAGATCTACGATTCGGGCACGCTGTTCGGCCAGTCCGGCGACATGGACGCGCTCCAGCGCGGCAACGCCGAGATGGCCTATGTCTCTTTCCAGCTGATCGCCGACAACATTCCCGAGTTCGGCCTGTTCACCGCCGGCTACCTGTTCCAGAGCCCGGAGCATGCCCGCAAGGTGATGGCGAGCGACATCGGCAAGGAGGTCAAGCAGAAGGTCTCGGATGACCTCGGCCTGCACCTGCTCGACACCTGCTACCTCGGCACGCGCGAGCTGAATCTGCGCGACGTGCGCGACGTGAAGACGCCGGCCGACCTGAAGGGCGTGAAGCTGCGCATGCCGAGCTCGGACGCCTGGCTGTTCCTCGGCAACGCGCTCGGCGCCAGCCCGACCCCGCTGCCCTTCTCCGACGTCTACCTGGCGCTGCAGACCGGCACCATCGACGCGCAGGACAACCCGCTGCCGACCGTCGAGGCGGCGAAGTTCTACGAGGTCACCAAGCAGATCGTGCTGACCGACCACCTGGTCGACTTCATCAACCTCACGGTCAACAACCAGACCTGGGAGAAGATGAGCGCCGAGGAGCGCGACGCCATGCAGGCGGCCGCGGTCAAGGCGTGCGACTACAACAACTCCGAGCGCGTCGCCAACGAGAAGCGCCTCGTCTCCTTCTTCGAGGAGAAGGGCCTGAAGGTGACCACGCCCGACGTCGCCGCCTTCCGCAAGCACGTCCAGGATTTCTACATGAACTCCGACCGTGCGAAGCAGTGGCCGGCCGGCTGGGTCGAAGAAATCAACAAGCTCGGCATGTAAGCCGGCAACTCGCGCAAGCGGGACGATGGAAAACACCATCAAACTCATGAGAAAGGGCGCCGACACCGTCGGCGTCCTCTTCTTCACGGCGACCTTCTGCGGGCTGATCCTGCAGGTCTTCTTCCGCTACGTGATGAACAGTCCGGTGGCGTGGTCGGAGGAGTACACGATGATCGCCTACATGTGGACGGTGTTCTGGTCCGCCGCCTTCATGGTGCGCGAACGCGACCACGTCTCCTTCGACATCGTCTACGACTTCGTCTCCCCCAAGACCCGGCGCGTGATGGCCATCGTGTCGCTGGCGCTCATGGTCACGGCCTTCATCCTGCTGTTCGCCCCGACCTGGGACTACATGGAATTCCTGATGCGCAAGAAGACGTCCGTGCTGCGCATTCCCAAGGTCTACGTCTTCGGCGTGTTCATGCTTTTCCTGGTCGGTTTCGCGGCGCAGGGCGGATGGCGCCTGCGCGGTCTCCTCAGCCGGCGCTGGGTCGCCTACATCTAGCCGCCGATGCTCGCCGACTACGCCTTCATCCTCATGCTCGCGATCATGGTCGGCACGACCGTTGCCGGCCTGCCGATCGGCATCTCGATGATCATCTCGAGCGTGTTCTACCTGCTGCTCGCCGGCCGCGACATCGGCCTCGCCTCCGAGCACGTGCTCAACGGCATCTTCGACAATTTCGTCGCGCTCGCCGTGCCGCTGTTCATCTTCGCCGCCAACATCATGAATGCCGGCAAGATCACCGACCGGCTGCTCAACTTCGCGCTCGCCATGGTCGGCCGCCTGCCCGGCGGCCTGGCGCAGGTCAACATCTTCACCAGCCTGATCTTCTCCGGCATGAGCGGCAGCGCCGTCTCGGACGTCGCCGGCGTCGGCAAGATCCTGGTCAACATGATGACCGACAAGAACCGCTACCCGGCCGGCTTCGCCGGCGCGGTGACGGCGGCTTCCGCCGTGGTCGGGCCGATCTTCCCGCCCTCGATCCCGATGGTCTTCTACGCCCTGATCTCGTCGACCTCGGTCGGCGCGCTGTTCCTCGGCGGCATGATCCCGGCCATCCTGATCTGCGTGGCGCTCGGCATCCTCGTCGTCATCATGGCGAAGCTGCGCGGCTTCCCGGTCGAGGACGTGATCCCGTGGCGGCAATACCCGGTGATC
This sequence comes from Hyphomicrobiaceae bacterium, assembly GCA_020442225.1. Next base: position 2,635 of record JAGRKR010000728.1, read on the forward strand.
ATCCTGCGCGCCCTGCCGCCGCTGCTGATGCCGGCGCTGCTCCTCGGCGGCATCTATTCCGGCGCCTTCACGCCGACGGAGGCGGCCGCCGTCTCGGCCTTCTATGCGCTCATCCTGGCGATCGTCGGATACCGCACGCTCGGCCTCAAGGAGCTCTTCGTCGTCATCGCATCGACGGCGCGCACCACGGCGGTGGTGACGATCATTCTCGGCGGCGCCTTCATCTTCAACTACGTCGTCACCGTCGAGCGGCTGCCGCAGGAAATCTTCCAGCTGTTCAACTCGCTGAACCTGTCGCCGGCGATGTTCCTGCTGATGATCAACGTGCTCTACCTGATCCTCGGCGCCTTCCTCGAAGTGTCGACGATCATGCTGGTGATCACGCCGCTGTTCATCCCGACCGCGGCGGCGCTCGGCATCAACCTCGTGCATCTCGGCGTCGTGCTGGTCTTCAACATGATGATCGGCCTGATCACGCCGCCCTACGGCATCCTGCTGTTCATCATCAAGGCGCTGAACGGCGTGCCGCTCGGCGAGATGGTGCGCGAGATCTGGATCTTCATCGCGGTGCTGGTGGCGCTGCTGCTGCTCATCACCTATGTGCCCGACCTAGTGCTGTGGCTGCCGCGGATGGCGGACCTCGGGTAAGCTCGGTCGGGCACCTCACCCGGACGCCCCCAAATGACCCGACCCAACATCCTCCTCATCATGACCGACCAGCAGCGCGCCGACAGCCTCGGCTGCTATGGCGCCGACTGGCTGGAGACGCCGAACCTCGACGGTCTGGCGGCGGCGGGCACGCGCTTTTCAAGCTGCACGGTGAACAACCCGATCTGCACGCCCTCGCG
>JAGRKR010000007.1 GCA_020442225.1 Hyphomicrobiaceae bacterium
GCCGTTGAAGGCATCCCACAGGCCATCCTTGATCATCGTATCGATGAACTTCAGATCACCCATCTTGGTGCCGTCGCGCAGATGCGCACAGTGCGGCGACTGGCTCATGCTCTCCTGCCCACCGGCCACCACGATCGACGAGGAGCCGAGCTGGATCTGCTGGGCGCCAAGAGCGACGGCCCGCAGGCCCGAGCCGCACAGCTGGTTCATGCCCCAGGCCGGCGCATCAACGGGGATGCCCGCCGCGATCGCGGCCTGACGCGCGGGATTCTGGCCGGCGCCGGCTGCGAGAATCTGGCCCATGATGACCTCGGAAACGTCGCCGGGCTCGAGACCAGCCCGCTCCAGTGCCGCCTTGATCGCCACCTTGCCGAGCTCGTGCGCCGGCATGCCTGCGAGCGCTCCGTTGAACGAGCCAACCGGAGTGCGGGCGGCGCTTGCGATGACGATCGTGTTGTCCTGCTGGCTCATTGCCAAACTCCTAAAGGCTGTTTGGAACCCGATCCGGCACGCATCCCGCGTCGTGATGATGCCGCACCGCGATGGCTTGATGGCGACGATAGCAGCTAGGGCTTCCGCGCCGCAATCGAGACCTCCGACGGATAAGCCTTCATGCTATCGAGCATTTGTCGCGCCGGCTCCACAAACCTATGGTGACTGGCACACCTAGCATGTTATCATTTCGCATTGCGGAAAAGCCTGAGGATTGGTTGCCAGCATGCAAGAGAAGTCCTCGAAAGTGATCGACAAGCGCGAGCCTGCGGTCATCAAGAAATACGCGAACCGGCGGCTCTACAATACCGAGACGAGCACGTACGTGACGCTCGACGACCTTGCCGAGATGGTGCGCTCGGAGCGCGACTTCATCGTCTACGACGCCAAGTCGGGAGATGACCTCACGCATTCCGTGCTGACGCAGATCATCGTCGAGCAGGAGAGCCGGGGCGGGCAGAGCCTGCTGCCGATCCGTTTCCTGCGGCAGCTCATCCGCTTCTACGGTGACAGCATCGAGCGGATGGTGCCGAGCTATCTCGAGGTCAGCCTGGATACGCTGACCAAGGAGCACGATCGTTTCCGCAAACAGTTCGCCAGCGCTTTCGGCGCCAACGCCTTCGAGGCCATGCAGGAGCAGGCGCGCAAGAACCTCGCCATGTTCGAGCAGGCCATGTCGATGTTCACGCCTTTCGGCGCCGGCATGCCGCGCCAGCCCACCAAGGGCGACGAGGCGAAGCCCGCAGGTCAGCAGCGTGAGCCGGCGGCCGCGCCTGAGAAGGCCGACAAGGACAAGGACGATCTGGCCGAGCTCAAGGCGCAGCTCGCCCTCATGCAGGCCCAGATCAACAAGCTCGCGTCTGGTGACAAACAGAAGTAGTGGCGCCTGCCCGAGACGCTGGCGACGCGGCCGGCTCCGCTAGTCGCCGCCTGGGCAAAAGGCCTCAGATCCGGCCGACGACCATGGGGTGCTGGCGGCTGGCGGAGGCCAGCTCCGGCCGCCCGAAGTGGTAGCCCTGCATATACGTGACGCCGAAGCTGCGCAGCATGTCGCCGGTCTTCGCGTCGCCGACGCACTCCGCCACGGTCTCCATGCCACAGCTCGTGGCCAGCTCGATCATGGTCTTCATGAAGATGCGGTCGGTCTCGTCCTCGCAGAGATTGCGAGCGAAGGCGCCGTCGATCTTCACCATGCCCGCACCGAGGCATTTGAGATTGCGGAACGACGTGTAGCCGGCCCCGAAATCGTCGATCGCCACGCGGCACCCGAGCTCCTTCAGAGTGTCGACAAACGTGATCGACTGATCGAGATCCTCGATGGCGGCCGTCTCCGTGATCTCGACGGTCAATCGCTCCGTCAGGTGCTTCTTGCCACCGGTCAGGCGATGCAGCGCGACCAGCCACTCGTGATCGGCGGTGGTCAGGCCCGAGACATTGATCGCCAGATGCAGCGACGGATCGAGCTTCAGCAGCCCGATAGCGAGCTCCAGGGCCCGGCGGTCGATCGGCCTCGACAAGCCGAGCTGCTCGGCGACATGGATGAACTCGCCGGCAGCGATGATGGAGCCGTCCGGCTGCTCGAGGCGCAAGAGGCATTCGTAGAAGGCGATTTCCTGGTTCGACGCGCGCACGACCGGCTGCAACGCCGCCAGAATGCGGTTCTCGTTGAGGGCGTTGATGACCTCGTCGGCGATCTTGATGTTGCGCTGACGCTCCGATTCCTGGCTGGTCGAATGCTCGTAGCCAAGGAAGCGATCCTGCCGGCGCTGCTTGATCTTCTCGAGCGCCTCGAGCGCCCGCGAAACGGCGGCATTCACGGTGCCGGCCTGGTCGGGCAGCATCACGCCGCCTGCCGAGATGGTCGCGGAGAGCTGGCAGACAGAGGTCTGGATGCTCATGTCGCGCACAGAGCGCATCAGACGCTCGGCTGCGAGTCGCATGGCACCGGGGCCACAGTCGTTGAGCACGATGCCGAACTTGTTCGACGAATAGCGGCCGAGCGTATCGCCGCCCCGCAAGTGGCTCCGCAACTGGCGGCCGACCGCGGAGATCGTCTGATCCCCGACCTCGAAACCAAAGGCGTTGTTGATGGCCGCCAGATTGTCGACGGCGGCGATCAGCAGGGCGCAGCTCTGGCCCGACGACTTCGCCCGATCGATGACGGCGCCCAGAGCCTCGATGAAGCGCACGCGGTTGAGCTGGCCGGTGAGCTCGTCGTGATCGCTGCGATAGAGAAGGCGCTGCTCCTCGGAATAGCGCTCGTTGATGACGCGCACGACGCCGCGGGCGCTGACGACGTTGCCGGCCTCGTCGCGCTGCCAGACGCCGTGCTCCTCGAGCCACAGCTCCGTCGAACAGCGACGTCCGCCCGGCATGAAGCGGTATTGTATCCGATAACCCGACGCATCCCCGACCGGCGAGCCGACATGCTGCGCCACGGCGCTGTGCCGGCGCTCGATATGCTCCGGGGCGATCAGGAACTGGAATGCAGCCCCCGTGGCGATGCCGCGGATGCTGTGCGTGCCGAGAACCTCGGCGGCATTCGCCTCCCAGACCATGACGTCGTCGGCGAAGGTCCAGGTGTAGGCGGTCTCCTGCACGGCCGTGAGGATGGAGATGAGCGAGCTTGCAGAGCCCCCGTCGGACCCGGCCGCCTTGCCGTCCGCCCGACCGCCAACCCGCTTTGGGGGGCCGGGGGCAACGGCTGGCGCGCCGAGCGCCGGCTCCAGGCCGGGGGCGCTCGATCGTGGATCGACCGTTTCGAGCTCAATTGGCGCGCTCACGTCCACTCCATTCACACGGAGCCTGGGCTGCGACGAACCCTCACGAAGGCAGGGCCGCTGCTGGCTGCCCCACATCCACCGAGGCGTCCGCCAGTCCGGCGGCCGACCAACCCTCGAGATCTGGGGTCGCCGACGTCCAGGGCATGACAAATCACTGACTGTCCCCGTCCAAGGGGAGCCTAGGGACGAAGACTTAACAAGCTGAAAAGACGCGGGTTCCCGGATTAACACCCGAGGCCGCCAAAACGGCTGTGCCCTCACCTCGGAAAAATGAAAATCGTATCAAATTCAAAATGCTACGGCGGCAGTGAGAGTTCGCTAACCGTTCCGCGACTTGCCCACCGAAGCGCACATTGGGTCCGGCGGGCGCAAGGGATAAGGGGCGCGGCGCACTCAGACGCAAAGCGGCCCCGGGAGATGCTGTCCCGGGGCCGTTTGCACCTTGCAGTCGGCCATTTCCAGCCGGAGCGTACGTCACGACCTCGAGGCGGCGCCACGGCGCAACCCTCGAAGCCGCTCATACTCTAGTCGCCGCCGCCGAATCCGATGTCTCGCCGCGCCACGCGTATGCCGATCGTGTATCCGGCGATCACATCTATAAGCGTCAGGATCGTGATGAAGAAGAAGAGCGAGGTCGCAGCCTGCGGGACCACCAGGAACTCGATCAGGCAGATGATGAAGACGATCATCGAAAGGGCATGATCGGTTATCGCCGCCGTGCCGGTATAGGTCGCCTTGATCAGCTCGACGAAGAAGAGCAGCAGCGTGATCAGCAGGATCAGGTCGCCGATCGTGAACTTCCACACGCCTCCCTTGAGCATGGGAACCGAGACCAGGATCTTGCAGAATACCGGCGCGGTCGAGCCACACGCCTGGATAGCCTCCGGCGTACCCTGGCCGCCGAGAAACGCCACGACATTGTAGAGAATGAGCGCGATAACGATAAGCGGCAGTGACCTGATAGACAGCATGCTTCCCTCCTTGGCCGGACCTGCGCGGAAACTATAGCAGATCTCGCAATCGCATGGCTCGGACGATATCACGCGCAAGCCGTCTTGCCGCGCCGGCCGTGCACACCCTCTGTCGGAGCATGCGGCCAGCAATGCACAATGGCTCTAGAGCGGGATCCGCTCCGAGGCCCCGCATCCGCGATCCCTCGCAGCCGTGAACCACACGTTCAATCCTGATCATGGGGCGAATTTGATCATGGGGCGTCAGTCACGTGCCCGGCGCCAGCGCGCCGCGCGTGCATCCGACCGCTTTCAGCCTATGCACGAAAATGGGCGCGCGCGTGTCACCGCGCGGTGGATCACACACCGTACGCTGAAACGCCTGTTCTCGATGGGAAACGATCAGAACGCGCCGAGCTGTCGATGAAGGCGCCCCGCGCGTCCATCGAAGCCGCTCGCGTTCTAGACGTCCTCTTGCGGCTCGAGGATCTGGCGGCCGCGGTACTTGCCCGACTTCAGGTCGATATGATGAGGCCGGCGCAGCTCGCCCGACTCCTTGTCCTCGACGTAGGTCGGCGACTTCAGCGCGTCGGCCGAACGCCGGAAGCCGCGCTTCATCGGCGAGGTTTTTCGCTTGGGAACTGCCATCTTACCCTCTCTGAATCGCAATAACCGGCAGGACCCATGCCGGGTCTCGACCAGTTGCACGGGTGCCGGAAACATCACGTCTCGCCGACCGGTCGCCGGGCGCGGGCTGGGCCTTTGCGCCCTTCTGCGGCGGTCCGCGGAAGCTGTCAGAGCGGCGTTATAACGGCAATCGCCAGCCTTGACCAGCCCCGCAGTCGTTCACGGGACGTTCGTCAGCGCCGGTCCTCGGGACCATCGCTGTCCTCCAGGGCGCGCCACGCCGCCCCGTCCAGATCCTCGAACTGGCCGCTGCGCAGGGCCCAGAGAAAGCCGAGCAGTCCGAGGCCGCCGAGCGCCAGGGCCGCCGGAATCAGCCATGCAAGCGCAGTCATCGGCGCAACTCCAGTTTCCGGGTCCTCAGTCGCAGCGCGTTCGCGGTGACGGCGATCGAGGACCCTGACATCGCCAGCGCCGCGATCAGGGGCGTCACCAGACCCGCCATGGCCAGCGGCACGCATACGATATTATAGGCGATCGCGATCGCGAAATTCTGCAACGCCATGGCGCGCGCCGCCTTGGCAACGGCCAGCGTTTCCACGACCGGCCCCAGATGCTCGCCCTGGAACACCACATCGGCCGCCGTCTGACTGATGTCGGCGGCACTCGACGGAGAGATCGATGCGTGGGCGCTCGCCAGCGCCGGGGCGTCGTTGAGGCCATCACCGATCATCACGACCCGGCGACCGGCGGCACGCAACTCCTGCAAGCGCGCGATCTTACCCTCCGGCCCCACCTGACCGCGCCAGGTGCCGATCCCGGCCGCCCGCGCCGCGTCGTCCACCGCAGCGGCGCGATCACCCGACAGCAACTCGACGGCGTAGCCGGCCCGGCCAAGTGCGCGGACGATCTCGGGCGCGTCCGGACGCAGTGCGTCCTCCATGCGGAACCCGACCGGTTCGCTCTTGCCGCGCCGGTGCCATAGCGTGGCGCCGTCGGCAGATCCCACGGCAGCGATGCCGACCCAATCGGCGCGGCCGAGGCGCTCCTGTCCCTGCGGGGTCTCGAGCAGGAGGCCGCAGCCCGCCACCTCGGTAATGCCGTCGACGGCTGCCACGCTGAGCCCTCGCCGCTCCGCAGCCCGCACGATCGCGCGCGAGTAGGGGTGGCGGCTGTGGGCGGCAAGTCGCGCCGCGGCGGCCAGCGCCGCATCGCCGATCTCGTCGGCGTTGGCCAGTCGCGGCTCGCCGCGGGTGAGCGTACCCGTCTTGTCGAGCACCACCGCATCGGCCTCCGCCAGTCGCTCCAGGCCGTCTCCGGCCTTGATCACGACGCCCCGTGCGAACAACCGGCTCGCGGCGGCGACCTGCACGGCCGGCACCGCCAGCGCCAGCGCACACGGACAGGTGATAATGAGAACCGCAATGGCATAGGTGAGCGCCGTCTCCCAGCCGACCCCCAGCAACAGCCAGCCGACCAGCGTCGCCAGACCCAGGATGTGCACCGCCGGGGCGTAGATCCTGGCGGCGCGATCCGCGAGCCGGACGTAACGGCCGCGCCCCTGCTCGGCGGCGCTCATCAGGCGTCCGATCTCCGCGACGAGCGTGCCTTCGTCCGTCGCCGTCGCCTCCACCTCAAGCGTACCCACCGTGCTGACGGTGCCGGCGTAGACGCGAGCGCCCTCCTCGACGAGGCGCGGCACAGTCTCGCCGGTAATCAGGCTCTCCTCGATCTCGCCTCGCCCGCGCCGCACCAGCCCATCGACCGGCACGCGCTCGCCGGCGGCGATCTGCACGCGCATCCCCGCCATGAGGGCATGCGACGGCACGCGCGACAGACGCCCGTCCTCGCCGATGACGGTTGCCACCATCGACTTGAGGCCGAGCAGGTTCTGTGCGGCGCCGCGAGCGCGCGTGCGCATGCGCTCGTCGAGGAAGCGGCCGATGAGAAGGAAGAAGGCCAGCGTGATCGCCGCGTCGAAATAGACCTGCTCCGTGCCTCTGATGGTCTGGAACAGGCTCATGCCGGTCGCGAGGATGATGCCGAGCGAGATCGGCACGTCCATGTTGAGGTGGCCGCCTCGGAGAGCGCGCCAGCCGGAGCGGAAAAAGGGCTGCCCGGCGTAGGCGATCGCCGGCAGCGCGATGAGCGCGGAAATCCAGTGGAAGAGCGAGCCGACCGTCGCGTCCATGTCACTCGCGTAGCCCGCCCAGACCGAAACCGAGAGCAACATGACGTTGGCGGCGGCGAAGCCGGCGACGCCGACGCGGCGCAGAAGATCGCGCTCGTAGGCGCGGTCGTCCTCGGAGTTCTCGCGCGTCAGCTCGGCGGCCTTGAAGCCGCGGCGGTCGAGCACGTCGATAAGCCGCGGCACATCCGTCGCAGTCGGGTCGAGCACGACGGTGACGCGCTTGGCGGTCAGGTTCGCGCGCGCCATGCGCACACCGTCGGCCTCCCGGAGCGCGCGCTCGATCGTGCTCATGCAGCCGCCGCAGCGCATATTCTCGACGGCGAGCGTCACGGAGCGCGTCGTTTCCGCCGAAGCCCCCGCCTGTCCCTGCCGCGCGAGTGCGGCGGCGTTCGCAGCGGGTCGGATCAGGGCTTCAGCCATAGCCGTTTCCTCATGCGATAGACGACCTGCTCGCGGTTGCTGGTCTGTCGCAGAGCCTCGACACCCAGCATCCACGTCCCCGCATCGAGCGCGCCGACAGAGACCTCATAGCGACCAGGGGCGATCTCGGAGAGAACCAGCCGGCGATCGAAGCGATCGGTGGAGGGACGCCCGAGCACGGCCTGGATCTGCAACGACGAGATGGGCAGCCCCGCCTTGTCGGATAGCACGAGGCGCAGCTTGCCGTCGGCGACCGCGACGTTGCCCGTCCAGCCGAGCTTCTCCTGCTCCGACGCCGCCAGGATGCGCTGGTTGTAGGCGAGCCCCTTGCGGTAGGCGTCCGGCGTGTCGAGCCCGGTATGCGTCTTGAGCGCGTAGTAGAGGAACACCCCATTGACGGCGAAGATCGTCGCGAAGAACAGGATCATGCCGTAGAGGACGTGACGCCCCTTGATCCCCTCGGGAAAGATTGAACTCGTCATCGCTCGGGGCTCCTGAAAGTTGTTGCTCTGCGCGTCTCGGCGCCCAGATCCTTGTCGCGAACGACGAAAGAGAAGGACGTCGAGCCCCTTTTCAATTTCGCGGCCTCCACCGGAGGAACGGTGACGTAGACCTTCAGAGCTCGCAGGTCGTCGGGGACCACGTCGATGGAGGCATTCGCCGCCTCGAACTCGAGGACACGCACGCTGGCGCCCGGCAGCCCTTCGACGCGAAGCAGGAAGTGGCGGGTCTCGTAGCGCTTGTTGAGGATCTTGACCGTGTAACCGTTGCGCACGCTGCCGTCGGACAGGGTGACGAACAGTGGATTGCGATCCGCGAGAACGTTCACTTCGAGCAGGGCGCGCTGCGACAGGGCCGCGAGCATGATCACGCCCACCACGGCCATGAGCGCCGTATAGAGGATCGTGCGCGGCCGGATGAGCTGAAGCCTGGCACGCTGGCCGTGCTCGACCGCGTCGAGATTGCGGAAGGTGTCGTAGGTGATCAGGTTCTTAGGCCGTCCCACCTTCTTCATGATGTCGTTGCAGGCATCGATGCACAGCGCGCACTGGATGCACTCGAGCTGCGAGCCATCGCGGATATCGATGCCCATCGGACAGACGGCGACGCAGGCCTTGCAATCGATGCAATCGCCACGGCCTTCCCAGGGCTGCCCCTTCTTGTGCGGCCCGCGCGGCTCGCCGCGCCGATCATGATACGTGATCAGCAGCGAGTCCCGGTCGAACATGGCGCCCTGGATGCGCGGCCACGGGCAC